>BHEQ01000020.1 GCA_003864535.1 Gammaproteobacteria bacterium | reverse complement strand
GTATGGCGATTATGGTTGGGATGATAATTATGCTTGGTCTGGCTATTATGGATAAAAGCCATAAACAACAAGGCAATAATGCAATGCTGCTTAATTTATTTGCAACGCGCGTTCAAGGAATCCGAAAAAGTTGGTGGCTCTTTGGGATTACAGGTGGGCTGATTGCTGCGTGCACCTCTTTAGGCCTAATTGCTGGCGATCCTGTGTCTCTAAACCTACTTTCTCAGCAAAAGTACTTAGAAGCTGGAATTGCAGCTACAGCAGTCGCAATTGGATTTTTATCTCTCGTTGGCACAACCGCAATTACGACAGGTTTATATTCACCCGCGGGCATGAAGTTTGTTTTTGTTGCAGGTATTTTTATCTCAACAGGATTTTTAGGAGATCGCTTTGGCGCATTAACTCCAATTTTGGCATTTATTGCAGGCTTTGCAACGATTGCTTGCGAGGTTCTTATTCTAAGTCAATTAGCTATATTTTTAGATAAATTCCCAGGCGTTAAAGCTTGTGGTGATCATATTCGCGCCTGCACGACTAAAGTACTAGAAATTGCCTTATTAATTGGTGGCGCGATGGCAGCACAAGCAATATCACCACAGCTTGGATTTTTCTGGGTTGCAGGATTTTATCTACTCAATAAAGTTTCTAAAAAACCACTTGTCGAGATGGCAATCGGGCCAATCGCCGCAATCAGCCTCGGTATTTTTGTTAATATTTTATATGTTTTGGGTTTGTATTAAAAAAAATAAAATCTGGTCTAAATTATAAAATAATGCAACTTAGACGAGCTTAGACCAACTTTAGACGAACCAGCCTATATTTTATATGTTGATTATAAAATTAATATAATGATATATAATATATAATATTTGTGAAATTTAGACAGTTCTTTTAAACGAGTTCTAGACGAACTCAGCAATAAACATCAAAGGACAATCATATGATTTTTTGCCATGAACACTTAAAACTTGATCTTGCAACCAAAGAACGTCCTGAGCGCAAGCTTGATCTTTATACTGAGATTGCCCAAGAATTACAAACACTTAAATCTTTAGGTGTCAATAAGATTATGGAAGTTTCTAATCTTGGGATGGGGCGTGATCTGGCTTTTATTGAACGCTTAGAGCGCGAGACTTCTATCGAGGTTTGGATGAGTACAGGTTTTTACAAAGAGCCTTTCTTGCCTGCTTATTTTTATACCAAAACAGATGCGCAGCTTATTCAAATCCTTTGTGATGAGATCAATCTTGGAATGATGTATCTTGATGAATCTCTTCCAAGAAGTACGCGTAAAGCTAAGATTATTGGCGAGTTTGGCTCATCGCATGATTATATAAGTCCTGCTGAGAAACGTTTATTTAATATCTGCTGTGAAGCGCATAAACAAACGCAGCTACCGCTAGTAACCCATACAACTTTAGCAACAATGGGGCTTGAGCAAATTGAGATTTTTAAAAGTCATAATATAGATTTATCTCATTGTGTTTTAAGCCATATTGATCTTTGCCATGATATCAAACATATTCTTAAAATCTTAGAATCTGGGGTTAACATAGGATTTGATACGGTTGGTAAAGAAAATTATCAACCAGATAATATACGGCTTGATTACTTAGAGGAGATCATTAAACATGGGCATATTCAGCAAGTGATGCTCTCGGTGGATATCACGAATAATTCACAATTAAAAGCAGCTGGCGGGATTGGTTATACCTATCTTATCGAGAGTTTTTTACCCAAAGTTAACGCACGGTTTGGGGCTGATATAACGACAACATTAATGCTTGATAATCCAACACGTATTTTTAACATAGGAGTTTGAACATGCAAGCCTATCCTTTAGCTCAAATTACGCTTGAGCAAGCGATTGCGAAACAATTTAAGATTGTTGATACGATTGCGCATTTTTTTAAAGATAATTCTATATTTAATTTAGGTGATGTTGGAATTCATCCAATCTTTAAAAAGCCGAAAACCACACATAAAGTTGAACAAGTATACGCAGCTCTTTTTAATGCTTGTGCTTGCCAAATGATCGTAGGCTCTGGCACGCAAGCGATTCGCTATGCTTTAATGGCAAATGTTGCCGCAGGATCTGCTTTATTTGTGCATAATGCGCCGATTTATCCAACGACAGCGACAACTATAAACTCCATGAATTTAACAGCAATTTCTTGTGATTTTCATGATAATGATAATATTAAAAGTATAATCATAGCTAATCCTAAAGTTAAAGTGGCATTATTGCAGCATTCACGCCAAAAGATGGATGATAAATATGACCTTGCAACTGTTATTAAAGTATTTAAAGAACATGGAATTAAAACCATTGTTGATGATAATTATGTGGTTAATAAAGTTGATAAAATAGGCATAGAATTAGGCGCGGATGTGAGCACTTTTTCCTGCTTTAAAATGTTAGGTCCTGAAGATATTGGCTGCGTTATTGGAGATCACGCAACGATTGATAAAATTAAAGAGTTTAATTATTCAGGTGGATCTCAAGTTCAAGGTTGGCAAGCAATGGAGGCTTTACGCCAAATTATTTATACCCCAGTTGCCTTTGCAATTCAATCTTCAGTTGTTGATGCGGTGTGCGCGCGATTATCTAATGGGGAAATACCTGAGGTTTCTGAGGCGATTATTTCAAACTCACAATCTAAAAATATTCTAGTTAAATTATCAAGCCCCATCGCAGCGCAAGTTATTTTAAAATCTATCGAATTTGGCGCAACTAATTGCCCTGTTGGGGCTGAATCTAAATATGAATTTATGCCGATGTTTTATAAATTATCAGGGACATTTTTAGCGAATGATCCAAGCTTATTAGAATATACAATCAGGATTAATCCGATGCGCGCAGGTGCGGACACTGTAATTAATATTCTAAAGCAAGCAATTGATTTGGCTCAAAAGGATATTTAAAAATGTTCTTAACTATGCTCCAAAAACGTAATCCAAAACTGGTTAACACTATATTTAAAATGCATCAACAAGGACTTATCGCACCTGATAGTATTGTTTTAGATTTGGAAACAATTAAACAAAATGCACGTTTATTAGCTCAAAAAGCAATTGATTATCATCTCAAACCTTTTTTTATCACCAAACAAATAGGCTTTAATCCGCTTGTAGCTAAAGCTATTATAGAAGCTGGCTTTAAAGGCGTTGTTTGTGTTGATTTTAAGGAAGCGATGATGTGTATGCGCCATCAACTCCCAATTGCACATGTTGGGCATTTGGTGCAAATCCCAGAGGCGATGATTGCTAAGATACTTAACTATGGTGTTGATTTTTTTACAATTTATAGTATTGAGAAAGCACAAAAAATTAATGCTATCGCTGCTAAATTAGATAAAAAACAAGCTATTTTAATCAAGCTTATTGAAGATAATGGCACAATTTATAAAGGGCAAGAAGGCGGTTTTTCTTTAGCTCAATTACCTGCATTAATTGATAGACTAAAAACAATGGCGCAGATTAATATTGCAGGCTTAACCGCATTTCCATGTTGGTTGTATGATCCTAAACTTAAAAAAATAACCGCCACAAAAAATGTTGAACTTATTTTAAATGCCAAAAAATTACTTGCAGAGCATAATATTTTTGTAACCGAGCTTAATATGCCATCCGCTAATGCGTGGAGTTCAATTGCTGATATTGCAAATATTGGCGGTACGCATCTTGAAGCTGGGCACAGCTTAACTGGAACCACGCCAATGCACGCCTATCATGATGATTTAGCGGAAATTCCAGCAATGGCTTATATTAGCGAAATATCTCATCATTATCAAAAAGATAGTTATTTTTACGGTGGTGGCTGTTATCGGCGTTATCCTATACATCAGGCTTTAATTGGTTCATCTTCAAATGATTGTACCAGCGTTGATGTTAATGAATTTGATGCAACAAGTATTGATTATCACTTGAGTACGCCGCATTATTTTCCTATTGGAGCGAGCGTGATTGCCTGCTTTAGAACTCAGGTCTTTGTAACACGAAGTGAGGTTCTCGTAATTGATCAAATTCAATCTGATAATCCTGTTATTATTGGGACATTTAGTCCACTGGGAGATGTGCGCTAATAATTTCTATTTGACATTAGTTCTTTAATGTGAATAATTCGCATATAGATTATCACTTAAAGATTCCTAATATAATTTCAAAGCGAACAAATGACTGCTTATAAATCAAAATCATCTAAACTAGATCAAGGCATTAAGCTGATTGCATTCACGCTCGCAATATCTTTACACTTAGCGGGTATTGCGGCTGTTCTCATAAGCACTGGACCTTTAACCTTATCTGCAGGTGAAGAGGGGCAAACTTTGTATGCTTTTACCGTCGTTAATGCACAACTAGCTGATACAGATCAAGAAGCTCTTGAAGAGGTGACTGAAGAGGATATAATAGAAGAGCTAACTGAAGATCCTATCGAAGAGCCTATTGAAGAGCCTCTTGAGGAGTTTATTGAAGAGGAAATAATAAAAGATCCAGTTATAGAAAGTCCAATTATCAGCAGTGAGGCTGAAAATATTGAACATATTCTTGAGAAACCTCCTGAGATCATGCCTGAAATTGAGCCTGAGATTGAACCTGAAAAAGAGCCTGAACCTGAAATCAAGCCTGAAAAAGTCATCAAACCTAAACCTAAGCCTAAACCTAAACCTAAGCCTAAACCTAAGCCTAAGCCTAAGCCTAAAGCTACTCCCCAAAAGGCCCAAGTAGCAACAACTACAAGTACAGGACAGACAACAGGAAACTCAATTGAGCGCATTTTATCCAGCTCCGAAATTGCTTATATAAAATCGCCAAAGCCGCATTATCCTGCGATCTCGCGCAAGTTAAATGAAGAGGGTTTAACGATGCTCTTAGTTCACATAAGCGAACAAGGCTTGCCGCTCTCGATTAAGGTTATAAAATCTTCAGGATTTACGCGCTTAGATGACTCAGCGGTTAAATCTGTGCAAAAATCGCGCTTTAAACCTTACATTCAAAATGGAACTGCTTTTAAAGTACGCGTTAAAATTCCTATCAGTTTTTCTCTCACTAGCTAAATTAGCACTTAACATACATATAAAGGTTGTATATGCCCACTTCAGAAGAAACACTTGGATTTACTCACTTTATTGCACAAGCAGATTTTGTAAGTAAATCATTACTCGCAGTACTGATCATCATGTCATTGATATCATGGACTATTATCATTTTGAGAGTCTTTCAAGGAATTAGGTTGCGTAAACAAAGCCATAAGTTTTTAGACTTTTTCTGGCATGCAGAACAACTTGAGAGTATCCAGTCTCATATTGATCAAAATGGAATTGCCGATCCTTTCTCGCATCTAGCTATTCATGCTATTAATGCCGATCAGCATCATCAGCGTTTCACCCAAAAACTTAAATCGCAAACGCTCCAAGTAAAAACTCTAGAAGATAGAGGAACTGCGGAGGCATTTTTAACCCGCAGTTTACGCAAGGTTCTCGATGAAGAGGCCTCACTTAGTGAACACGGGCTCACCTTGCTTGCAACAATTAGTGCAACCGCGCCTTTTGTCGGCTTATTTGGGACTGTTTGGGGGATTTATCACGCCCTTCTCGCGATTAGTATTAGCGGAGCTGGCACGATTGATAAAGTCGCAGGCCCTGTAGGTGAGGCACTAATTATGACCGCAGTTGGGCTTGCAGTAGCTGTTCCTGCGGTTGTTGCTTATAATTGGTTCTCACGCCAAAATCGGGTTTTACTTGGAAAATTAGAATCATTTGCGTGTGAATTACTTACCCTTTTATCCACAGGAGAGCTACTTAAAGGTGCTAAAAAATAATATTAAGCACACCTAAAAATCTAATTTATAAAAGCACCATCCTCTTTTGGCGCAACATTTATCCACATTAAAACAAAGGTTACACAATGGCATTTGGAAATTTAGGTCAAAGCAATAGAAATAGTCCCGTAGCTGAAATAAACATGATTCCTATGATAGATGTCATGCTCGTGTTATTAGTAATTTTTATTGTCACAGCTCCACTTGTAAGCCAGCAAATTCAGTTAAAACTGCCACAAACAGTAGAAACCAAAACGCATGATACTGATATTAACAAGCCATTATCAGTTAGTATTAATGCTGAATCTGAGATATTTATTGATAATGAAAAGGTTGAATATGATAGTTTAGCAAGCCATTTAAATGAGCTTCAAAGTGCTTTTAAAGCTAGCCTTAGCTCATCACCAGTAAATTCTACCAAGCCCCAACCCGTCCATTTATATATTGACGCATCTGTACCTTATGAGAAAGTCGCTAAGTTATTAGCCCAATTAAGTGCCTCAGGATTCTCTCAAATAGGCTTTGCAAGCACACCTGAAAAGAAAGAAGATCAATAAAATAGTGTCCGCTGAAAAATCTAATTTATAGAAGCCCCCACATATATCCGACATTCCGCGCTATTTTTTATATTATCAAAACACAAATTAAACCACTGACTTGATCTTTTAAAGAAGCCTCTCCCAAACCATCTCCTTCGGATAGGGTTTGAGAGAGGCTTCTTTCGCTGCGCAGTAGTTACGCGTATTTTAAATTCTCATTTACCTATGTAAACTGCGCTTTTAATAAAATCGCAAGCTTTGAAAAATCTAATTAATAGAAGTCCCCTCAATGAATTTATTTTGATGTAGATCAAAAATATTGCTTATTAATCCATATTTACCCATAAATTAAGATTATCTACTTTACAAATAATTAGGCTAACTCTATTGTATCCAAAATTGTATACAATCATTAATACAATTACGGATACTTAAGTGAATCCAGCGTAACTTATTAAATAATCTTAATATAATTGGATATAAAATGAAAAATCCGCCTCAAGAAGGTCTAGATAAATCAGTATTACAGGACTTGCGCCGTAAAATTGTAGCTTGGGATTATCCGCCAGACTTTCAATTGATTGAGGAGAGTTTATGCAGCATTTATGGCGTGAGCCGTAGCCCGATACGACAGGCATTATCTTACTTGGTTGCTGAAGGCTTGGTCGTTCATTTACCGCGCAAAGGCTTTCGAGTTAAACAATTACATCTTAAAGAAATAGAAGAGCTGTATGAATTTCGATGTGCGCTTGAAACACACATCGTCAAAGGCTTAGCTGCGCGAGGTCTGCCTCAAGATGTTTATGAGCAGTTGTATCTCACTTGGTCAAGCATCGAGCGCAAACAGAGCCTAACTTGTAGTGAGCTTGCGCAATTAGATGAAGATTTTCATACTTCGCTTGCAATCGCGTATGGCAATCAATTATTAATATCTGAAATAAATGCGATTAATGAACGTATTTTTGTATTTCGTGAGCTTGATTTTAAAAGTGAAGGGCGCATAGAAGAAACCCAAATAGAACATTTAAAAATATTAGAACGGCTTGTTGCTAGAGATAGCTTGGGTGTGGAAAATATTTTACAGCGCAACCTATTTTCAGGGCTTGGTAACGTAGAAAAAGGAGTTATGCACTTGATTTCAAAATCTTATTTATAAAATATTATTATTTAACACATAAACAATAAAAGAGAATATTGGAGTTTTATTTAAAGAGTAAAATAATTAGGAGATACAATATGAAAGATACATCGCTTGATCAAAATTTTGATCGCCCTAAACTTTGGGGAACAGGAGATTTAAACGCCTTTTTTGGATTATTCACAAATATATTAGTTAATACTTTAGTTTTAACAAGTCTGTGCCTGCTTGTTGTGAAAATGCCCGACGCAATCGTATATGGGCGTGTTTTACCTGCATTAGGTATTGCGTTACTTGTTGGGAATGTGTTTTACACTTATATTGCTTATCAAAAAGCCAAAATTGAAAAGCGCAATACCGTTACCGCTCTTCCTTATGGACCTAGCGTACCGCAAATGTTTATCGTAGTTTTTATGGTAATGCTACCCACGTACTTAAGTACAGGGAGCCCAGAGATTGCATGGGTTTTGGGGATGGTTTGGGCGTTAATAGTTGGCATTATTGTCCTACTTGGTGCATTTGTTGGTCCAACTATTAGGAAATATACTCCTAGAGCAGCAATGCTTGGGACTTTAGCTGGTGTTTCAATTACGTTTATATCAATGCGCCCTTCTTTTATGATGTTTGATATGCCATGGATAGGATTGATTTGTTTTATGATCATATTAATCTCATGGATGGGGCGTGTCCGCTTACCTTTTGGGATTCCAGGCGGCTTAGCTGTCATTATTTTAGGCTCAGCTTTAGCATGGGGAGCGGTATTTTTAGGCTATAGCAATGTGATGGATCCTAGTAAAGTCGCCAGTTCTTTCCAACATTTTGGCTTGTATTTGCCATATTTAACAGGAGATGTCTTTTCATTATCTATGGCGCAAGTATGGCCATTGCTAGTTACGGCTATTCCTTTAGGGATTTATAATTTTACGGAAGTTATTAATAATGTCGAGTCAGCTTCAGCGGCGGGTGATGATTATAATTTACGTCATGTTTTAATTGCTGATGGTTTAGGTGCGGTCGTTGGTGCATTTTTAGGATCACCTTTTCCTCCAGCAGTTTATGTTGGTCATCCTGGTTGGAAAGCGGTTGGTGGGCGTATTGGCTATTCTTTTGCCACAGGAATTTGTATTTCATTAGTGTGTTTTTTAGGTTTAAGTGCGGTATTTTTATCAATTATTCCTCTAGTTGCAATCATTCCTATTTTACTATTTATTGGGCTAATTATTGGCGCACAGGCATTTCAAGAAAGCCCCAAACGCCATGCTCCTGCGATTATTTTAGCGTTTGTTCCAAATATTGCAGAATGGGCAAAATCTCAGATCAATGGCGTAATGAGCACAGCAGGTATTGAGTATAGTGCTGATTTTGGCGAAAAATTAGCAGGAAACGGGGTTCTTTATAATGGCATGTCTATCGCTGGAGGTGGCGCAGTTTTAGGTGGTTTGCTTCTTGCTGCAATCGGTGTTTTTGTGATTGATAGGCGTTTTAATTGGGCTGCTGTCTTTGCTTTTATTGCTGCTACGTTATCTTTTTTTGGATTTATTCATGGGCATAGCTTAGATTTTAATGCCTCACCTTCCGTTACATTAGGATATTTAATGATTGGAGCTATGTTTTCACTCTTAGCATGGCAGCAAATTAAGAATGGCGAGGGGATCAGCTGGGAACCTAGTCGTGATAATGAACAATGATGAACAATAAAGGACTCTTAACATGACAAAAAAATTATTCGTAAATGGTACATTAATGCGCGGTTTGGGCTTACATAAGAACTTAGCAGGTGCAACGTTTCTAGGTGAATTTAACACCAAACCTTATTATCGTATTTTTAGTATTAATGATGTTCATCCTGGTATGTATGAAGTTAAAGAAGGCGGCGTTGCCGTTACTGGTGAATATTATGAGATGAGTGACGAGATTTGGGCTGCGGTAGAAGCTGGTGAGCCACCATTTTTATATGATGGTCCTGTGCAACTAGAAGATGGAAGCATTGTCGATGGCATTTTATATCCGCAAGAATGCATAAAACCTGAACATACTGATATTAGCGAGTTTGGTGATTGGCGTATTTATATGGCACATAAAAGCTCTAATAATAAATCTGAAATATAAATTGGAGTTATAAATATGAATAATTTAATTCACAAAGTTATAAATGCAGAACCTTATCCTTTTGCATTTGATCCTAATACAAGCGCATTAATCATTATTGATATGCAACGAGATTTTCTTGAAGAAGGTGGTTTTGGAGCTATGCTTGGTAATGATGTCTCATTACTGCGTAGCGCAATTGAGCCGTGTAGAGCCGTTTTAGATGCAGCGCGTGCTTGCAATATGTTGATCATTCATACCCGTGAAGGGCATCGTCCAGACTTATCTGATTGCCCACAATCTAAAAAAGAGCGTGGTAACTTATCTGTTGGAATTGGTGATGTTGGCCCTTTAGGTAGTCGCATTTTGATCCGTGGTGAGGCTGCACACGATATCATTCCTGAATTATATCCAATAGATGGCGAGCCGATTATCGACAAACCTGGTAAGGGCGCATTTTATCAAACAGATCTTGCGCTTATCTTACAAAACAATCATATCAAAACATTATTTGTATGTGGAGTGACTACGGAAGTATGTGTGCATACAACGGTAAGAGAAGCGAATGATCGCGGGTATGAGGCATTGGTAATTGCTGATGCAACAGGTTCTTATTTTCCAGAATTTCAGCGGGTTGCTTTGGATATGATCAAAGCACAAGGAGGGATTTTCGGATGGGTCGCAAATTCTGATGCGGTAATTAAAGCATTAGCATAAGGGCGCATCTATGTGTGCTTTTTCTGCGTCACGCGATATTATTAAAATGCTCATTTACCTATGTAAACTGCGCTTTTAATCATATCGCAAGCCTTGAAAAATCTAATTAATAGAAGTCTCCATAAAGGCATATCTATAAAGGTAATTATATTTTTGATTTTTCAGCTAACCCTAGCTTATTAAAATGCGCTTTTAATAAGCTCGCAAGCTTTTATAAATCTAATTTATTTAAAACCCTCATAAGAAATTATTAAAGAAATTATTAAAGGAATTATTAAATGAAAATACATCAACAACTTTTTCCTAATTATTATCGAGATTCAGTAGCGTTAATGCAATTATCTGCAAAAATAGCACAATATGAAGGTGTTATCGCAGCATCTGCGCAAATGGCAACTGCGGCTAATATCCAGCTTTTGCTAGATACAAAACTTTTGGATAAATCAATTGAGGCAAAACCTAATGATTTACTTGTTATTATTCAAGCAGATAATTCTGAAATAGCCACAAACGCTAGCATCTACATGAAATCCTTATTAGATGAAAATAAAGTCACGCAGCAAGGGGGTATTAGCCGCTGCCAAGCTCACTCAATTACCATGGGAATTGAAATGCTACCAACAGCTAATCTTGCTTTAATCTCAACACCTGGAGATTTTGCTGGTGCTGAAGCACTTAAGGCATTAAAGCAAGGTTTAAATGTGATGATATTTTCAGATAATGTGCCACTTGAGCAAGAAATTATGCTTAAGCAATATGCCCAAAAACAAAATTTATTAGTTATGGGTCCAGATTGTGGCACTGCGATTATTCAAGGCGTACCTTTAGCATTTGCCAATAGTGTGAAGCGTGGTGATATCGGTGTTATTGGCGCATCTGGTACAGGCATCCAACAGGTGACGTGCTTGATTGATCAACTTGGATTTGGGATTAGCCATGCAATTGGTACAGGTGGACGCGATCTGAGTGAGGAAGTTGGCGGCATTACGATGCTCAGCGCCTTAAAATTACTCGAAAATGATCCTGCAACAAAGCTTATCGTTTTAATATCTAAGCCTCCAGCACAGAGTGTTGCGCGTAAATTAGTGCTTGCGGCACAAAGTATCAATAAACCTGTTGTAATTAATTTTTTAGGTGCCGATACATCTTTAGAGCCTGATTTAAGTAAATCCACAAACAATATTACTTGGGCAAACACCTTAGAAAGCGCAGCACATTTGGCGGTAAGTTTATTGCCAAACACATCCCAAAATACATCACTAATATTAAATAGCGCAGCGCAGCGCAAGCTTATATCACAATCTATGTTTGCAGATAAGGTGAAATCACTTGTAGATACGCAAATTAATATTAGAGCCTTATACACAGGTGGCACATTTTGTTATGAAGCTCAGATATTATTATTTGATCATTTACTAAATATTAAAGAAACTGATTTATCTAGTAATTTAGATAATTGCTATTCTAATACACCGATTAAACTTACCAATAAATCTTTTAAAAAATTAGATAATGTTTGGCAAAGCTCTGGGCATTCTATTATTGATTTAGGTGATGATGATTTTACGCGTGGTAAAGCACATCCGATGATAGACCCATCAACTCGTAATGAACGCTTACTTCAAGAAGCTCATGATCCAAGCACCGCAATTATTCTACTTGATCTAGTTTTAGGTTACGGAGCACATGAAAATCCAGCGTTAAGTTTGGTTGCCACAATAAAACAAGCGCGAGATATTGCCAAAATGGCTGGGCGAAGCTTGATTTTTGTCGGGTTTATTTGTGGAACTCAAAGTGATCCACAAAACTATCAAACACAAGAATCATTATTGGAAGAAGCTGGAGTAATACTTGCAGGCAGTAATGCTCATGCAATAGAAATTGCCGCAACAATTTTTAAGCTTATCAATCAAAACAACAAGGAGTTATAAAATGATCGCTACGATCTCTCCCAAAAATACATTATTAACCGAAGACTTGCATGTCCTAAATATTGGCTTAAAAGGCTTTAGTGCGCCAATTTTGCAACATAATGGGAATGTTTTAGATTTAGAGTGGATACCAACTTTTATAGATATCACCGTAAAAAATAATGCTAATTTAAGTTGGACATTAGCTACTTTAATAGGGGATACAACAATTGATGCAGCTAATAAAATTGCATTTGAACGCTATCTTGCCGCGCAGCCAGTTCTAGTTGGGATTGGGCTTGCCAAAGATACGCTACCAAATATGCAAGGAGATTTAGCTAACGGCAAAATTATTCTACATGCAGGCCCGCCTATCCTCTGGAAAGACATGTGCGGTCCGCAGCAAGGCGCAATTATTGGCGCAATCTTATATGAAGGCTGGGCAAATACACATGAAGATGCGCAAAAACTAGTAGAAAATGGTGAAATTACGCTAGACCCTTGTCATCATCACGCAGCAGTTGGACCTATGGCAGGAATTATCAGCCCCAATATGCCTGTTTGGATTGTAAAAAATACGACCGCAGGCAATATCTCCTATAGCAATATGAATGAAGGTTTAGGTAAAGTATTGCGTTTTGGCGCAAATAGCTCTGATGTGATTACGCGCCTTAATTGGATGAGAGATGTTTTAGCTCCGACTTTAACCAAAGTTTTAGCAACCCTTGGCACGCTTGATCTTAAACCTATTATGGCGCAAGCTCTGCATATGGGAGATGAGGTTCATAATCGCAATATGGCAGCAAGTAGTCTATTGTTTAAAAAAATCACAAGCGCAGCGTTAAGAACAGATAATATTGATCACAAGAATCTGGCTGATGTACTTGAATTTATTGCAAATAATGATCATTTTTTCTTAAATCTTTCGATGGCTGCATGTAAATCAATGTTAGATGCAGCAGCAGGTGTTGAGAATTCAAGCATGGTTACGGCAATGGCAAGAAATGGCGTGCAATTTGGCATTCAAATTTCAGCATTTCCAGAGCGTTGGTTTGTTGCACCTGCACCATTTGTTGAGGGTTTATTTTTCTCAGGATATTCACAAGATGATGCTGCACGTGATCTAGGTGATAGTGCAATTACAGAAACAGCAGGCGTAGGTGGCTTTTCAATGGCAGCAGCTCCTGCAATCGTACAATTTGTAGGTGGAACACCGCAAGATGCTATCGCAAATACACTAAAAATGTTTCACATTACTCTTGGGAAAAATAATGCATTTACATTACCAGCTTTAGCATTTGGCGGCGCACCTGCTGGAATTGATGTACGTAAAGTGGTCGATACATCAATTGCCCCAATCATTAATACAGGAATAGCGCACAAACAAGCAGGAATAGGACAAGTCGGAGCTGGTATAACTTTTGCGCCACTTGCATGCTTTACTTTGGCACTTGCAGCATTGGGCGAGATAAGTGGGGATAAATAAGGTATGAATAAAATTATAGATAAAATTATAAATAAAATTGTGGTTATTGCGATTGGTGGCAATGCACTTACCTCTGATACGGGTGAGAGTGATTTAGAAAGCCAAGCACAAGCTGCGGTTCGCACTGCGGTTCATATTGTTGATGTTGTTCAAAACGGCTATAAAGTGGTATTAACGCATGGGAATGGACCACAAGTTGGTTTTATTTTACGCCGCTCAGAACTTGCAAAAGAAAGCGTTCCTATCGTGCCCATGGATTATGCAACCGCGGATACTCAAGGAGCGATAGGATTTATGTTTCAACGCGCTATTGATAATGAGTTTAAAAGGCGCGGACTTTCAGGTTTAGCTCAAGCTTTAGTAACTCAATTAATCGTTGCTAAAGATGATACTGCGTTTTTAAATCCAACCAAACCGATTGGGGCGCATATGGATGAGGCAACAGCCAAGCAATTGGCACAAGAAAATGGTTGGCATATTATGGAAGATGCAGGACGTGGCTGGCGCCGCTGTGTTCCATCTCCTGCGCCACAAGCTATCGTTGAGATTGACTCTATCTTGCAGTTACTTGCGCGTGATATGGTGGTTATTGCCGCTGGCGGCGGCGGAATACCTGTGATCGAGCGTATTGATCACACTCTAAAAGGAGTGGAAGCGGTCATTGATAAAGATTTATCATCATGCTTATTAGCAAAACAGCTTCATGCAGAAAAATTTGTCTTAGTGACCGCAGTAAAAAATGTCGCTATTAATTTTGGGAGTCCCCATCAAATCGCGCTTCGCACCGTAACTCTTAACAAAATAAAGCAGTATCAAACAGAAGGACATTTTCCTGAAGGCTCAATGGCTCCTAAAATTGCAGCAGTTGTTGATTTTGTTGAAAGTACAGGACAAGATGCAATAATCACTGATATTGAAAATTTAGCAGAAGCATTACAAGGCAAAGCTGGAACGATTATTAAAAAAGTTCTTTAATGCCGTTCCCTCTTCCTTCGGAGATGGTTTGGGTGAGGCTTCTTTAGGGGACTTCTATTAATTAGATTTTTCAAGGCTTGCGATTTTATTAAAAGCGCAGTTTACATAGGTAAATGAGCATTTTAATAAAATTGCGTAACGCAGAAAAAGCACACATAGATGTGCCCTTAAACAAGACATTGACTCTGCCAACTAGCTACAAATACTATAAATAAGCGTGCAAATAATATTATCTGCACGCTTATTTGTATGATCTTGATTGAAATAAATTGAATTTATGCTTATAATCTCGCTCTTGTTTTATGTCATTGCTGGTCGCGGTAAT
Organism: Gammaproteobacteria bacterium; assembly: GCA_003864535.1. GTDB lineage: Bacteria > Pseudomonadota > Gammaproteobacteria > Cardiobacteriales > Wohlfahrtiimonadaceae > BHEQ01. The sequence continues at coordinate 96 of BHEQ01000020.1, read as the reverse complement.
GATGCTTATTATTGTAGGATAACGAATCCTACCCAAATGGAGTATTCCAAAATGTTAGATCTATTATTTGTTGCAGAAAACCGTACCGACCTAGGA
>BHEQ01000019.1 GCA_003864535.1 Gammaproteobacteria bacterium | reverse complement strand
CTTTTAAGCCATATCATTTTACGCAGGTAAATCCTGAAATTAATACGCAGATGATCAAGCAAGCACTTGAACTATTAGACTTAAATAAAGATGAAACTGTACTTGATTTATTTTGTGGGCTTGGCAATTTTACGCTTGCTCTAGCTAAGTATTCTAAAAAAGTAATCGGTGTTGAGGGCGATCCAAGCCTTGTTGAGTGGGCACAGAAAAACACGCAGCGGAATAATATGGATAATGTTGAGTTTTTTTGTACAGATTTAACTAAACCCCAAGATGATTCTGCATGGATCAAACACAAATATGATGCGGTATTAGTTGATCCATCGCGAAAGGGAGCTTTAGAGATGATGCCTTATTTGGGCAAATTAGCACCAAAACGTATTTTATATGTATCGTGCCATCCAGCGACACTTGCACGCGATATTAATGTACTGGTTAATGATTATGATTATATAGTCAAGCAAGCAGGGGTTATGGATATGTTTCCACATACCGCCCATGTTGAATCAATGGTGTTATTAACTAAAAAATAATAAAGAAGCGAGAATTTATGCTGAAAAATGCACTTGTATACAAATTTGAAGTACCTTTTACAGAAAATGACTTAACTCTTGAAGAGAAGTTCAAAGAATATACTTTAAGACCTTGCTTGATTTTAGAAATGCAAAGCGTAGGCTTTTTGCCAGCATTTCCAAGAGGGCGAAATTTAGTTGTTCAGCTAGAAAAATTTATTTTTTTAAACATAGGCATAGAAGAGAAAATTCTACCTAAAGCTGCATTAAATAATGCGGTTGAGAGAAAAGCTGAGCAGAACAATATTGATATTACAACTAAATCACGACGCAAAGAATTAGAAGAGTCACTTCTGGCAGAGTTATTACCACATGCTTTAACGCAAAGAAAAAATATTAGAGCGTTTATTGATCTTGAAAAACAGTGGTTAGTTATTGATGCAGGCACTGCTAATAAGGCGAGCTTAGTAACTTCTTTAATGAGAAAAGCCCTTGGAACTTTATCTATAGTAGTTGAAGCACCGACTCAATCTGTGCAATATGCCATGACTTATTGGGCTAAATTTGGCTTAAAAGAAAATGACTTTGAGATTTTAGAAGATATTGAAATCAAATCACTAAAAGATGATGGTGGTCAAGCGCGTTTAAAAGGATTACCCATAACTGCGCATGAAGTCCAGCAGCATATTGAAGGTGACTGGCAAGTTACTAAATTATTAATTGAGTATAAAGAGCGCTTACAATTTAGCTTAGGGAATGATTTTATTTTAAAAAGATTAAAGTTAACAGATCTTGCGAATGAAGAGATTGATGGAGATGATGATCCATTTTTACAAGCACAAACGGCGGCTCTAATTATGGCACATGAGTTGCGATCAGTGCTTACACGTTTACTCAATTTAATCTCTAATGCAGATTGATGGCGCATCTATGTGTGCTTTTCCTGCGTTACGCGATATTATTAAAATGCTCATTTGCCTGAGTAAACTGCGCTTTTAATAATATCGCAAGCCTTGAGTAAATGTGTGTAAATATATCTAAAATTTAAAACATGGTTCAAAACATGACTTATATCATACTTTATAAAGAATTCTTAGATGATCAAGGACAAGATCTTTACAGTTATGTAGGTAATGTGTAGTATCCAGATTCCGTTGTGGGGTTTGGCTCAGCTGCTTATTAAAAAGTTGCTGGGTTTTTTTTATGGCCTCAAAAAGAGTATATACAATGAGTAAAAAAGAATATAACGCAAGCTCTATCGAGGTCTTATCAGGTCTTGATCCTGTTAAAAAACGCCCAGGAATGTATACCGATACCACGCGCCCCAATCATCTTTTGCAAGAAGTGATTGATAATGCAGTGGATGAAACTCTAGCAGGCTATGCAAAATCTATAGCGGTGACGCTGTATAAAGATGGCTGGATCGGTGTTAAAGATGATGGACGTGGGATGCCGATAGATATTCATCCTGAACATGGAGTGAGTGGAGTTGAGTTGATTTTAACCAAGCTCCATTCAGGGGCAAAATTCTCGCAAGCGCATTATGAGTTTTCAGGAGGACTCCACGGTGTTGGTGTTTCAGTAGTTAATGCATTATCCAACCATTTAATTACGCGTGTTTGGAAAAATAAAAAATGTTTTGAAATTATTTTTGAAAATGGTGAGAAAGTTCAAGAACTATTGCCAAAACCTGATGCTTTAGTCCATCTTAAAGGAACAGAGGTTTTATTTAAACCAGATCCGCAGTATTTTGATTATGAAAAAATATCCAGAACACGCCTTAAAATGTTGCTCAAAGCAAAAGCTATCTTATGTTCAGGTTTGATTATTACACTTGAAGATGAGATGCTTCCAGAGGATGCTCCAGATAGAATTATTACGTGGTGCTTTCAAGATGGCTTAGAAGATTACTTAATGAGTGCGCTTGATGGAGAAATCCTGCCTCAATCCCCATTTTGTGGTGAGTATAAAAGTGCTAAAGCACAATTAAGCTGGGCTTTATTATGGCAAGTTGATGGATTAAGTCAGCTTAATGAAAGTTACGTTAATTTAATTCCAACAATTCAAGGGGGGACACATGTTAATGGTTTAAAATCTGGATTAACAGATGCTATTCGTGAATTTTGTGAATTAAGAAATTTATTACCACGCGGTTTAAAAATAGCTCCAGAAGATGTATTTGAGCATTGCAGTTATATTTTATCGGTAAAAATGCAAGATCCACAATTTGCAGGTCAAACTAAAGAGCGTTTAAGCTCAAGAGATTGCGCCATATTTGTGAATACAACGATTAAAGATGCTTTAAGTTTATGGCTTAATAAAAATGTGACCCTTGCAGAACAGCTGGTGCAGCTTATTATTGAACGTGCTAGCGTCCGTCTTAAAAACTCTAAAATGGTAGTGCGTAAAAAAATCACCTCAGGTCCAAAGCTCCCAGGAAAATTAGCAGATTGTGTTAGCTCGGATGTAAATCAGACGGAATTATTTTTAGTTGAAGGAGATTCAGCAGGAGGATCAGCTAAGCAAGCGCGGAATCGTAATTTTCAAGCAGTTCTACCGTTGCGGGGTAAGATTTTAAATACCTGGGAGGTTGACTCAGCGCAAGTACTTGACTCACAAGAAGTCCAAAATATTGCGATAGCTATAGGAGTTGATCCTGGAAGTGAAGATATTTCAGGATTACGCTACGGTAAAATTTGTATTTTGGCGGATGCTGATTCTGATGGCTTACATATTGCTACATTACTTTGCGCTTTATTTTTTAAGCATTTTAAATCTGTATTTAATGCAGGGCATTTATTCGTGGCAATGCCGCCTCTATACCGCATTGAGGCTGCAAAAGATATTTTTTATGCCCTAGATGAAAATGAAAAAGATGCAATTATTTACAAAATACAGTCGTCTAAAAAAAGAATTAGTGTTAATGTAACGCGTTTTAAAGGACTAGGTGAGATGAATCCACTCCAATTGCGTGAAACAACAATGGCAGTTGATACAAGGCGCTTAATTTCTTTAGAAGATTTTGATTTAGATCAATCTTATAGTATTTTTGACCAATTGCTTGCTAAAAAAATGGCAAATATGCGAAAAATTTGGCTAGAAAATGCAAAAGTGTTATAGTCTCTGATAGAATATTTTAATTATGGACTAAAATTTATAGATAAGCCCTATTAAATTAAATATATAGCATCTGTAAGCTATCTTTTATTTATTGTTTAGGGCTCCGATTGTTATATAGTATTATTGAGGATTGCATATGGCTAAGAAAGAAAAAAAAATGCTAGCAGTAGATGTTGGCAGCACTTCAATAAAAGTGATCGAGATGAGTCGCTCAGGCAAAGGTTATCAAATTGATAGAGCCTCTATTGAAGCTATGCCAAAGAACGCATGGAAGGATGGATTGCCTTTAGTCATTGATGTGGTGACGGCGAGTATTTCTAATGCAATAAGAGTCTCAGGTTCAAGTATTAAAAATGTTATTGTATCGGTACCAACAGCTGCGGCAATGACACGGGTCTTGCCAATTATGTCAGGTCTAAATGACGATAGCATTGAGGAATCTTTAGAGGCTGGAATTTCACAGTATCTACCTTTTGATGCAGCTGAGGTGCAAATAGATTTTCAAAAAATAGGACCAACTCCTGGCACTTCAGGTAGTCAAGATGTTCTGCTAGTTGCGATCGAGAAAAAATTTATTAATGACCGCGATGTTTGTTTTAGTAATGCAGGTTGTGATTTAAGCATTGTTGATGTTGATATTTTTGCATTGGCAAATTTAATTAATATGACGGATCCTCTTGGGAGCTATCCTGCGCATTACGCTGTTGTGGTAATTGACATTGGAGCAAATCGAACTGGATTTCATGTTTTGCATGGTGACTCATCTGTATATGCGCGCGAACAAGCATTTGGTGGCGACCGGCTTACAGAGATTATTTCAGAAATGGAAGGTTTAAGTTTTGAGCAAGCTGAAAATAAGAAAAAAGTAGGCTTGTGGCAAGAGGAGGTAATGCAACAATCTCTACAGACTTTTTTAGCAGAGTTTGCCGACCAAATTCTAAATGCCTTACAAGTCTATCAGCCTAATAACCCTAGAATTGAAATTCAAAAAATAGTTCTAGTTGGTGGAGGAAGCAGGGTTGCTGGTATTGATCTTGCCATTCAAGATACCATGCACATACCTGTGCAAATTTTAGATCCTGCAAATTTATTTGCCTTATCCCCACGAGTAACACGTGTGAGCCAAGCAGATCTACGCTCTATGTCAGTAGCTTGTGGTTTAGCAATGAGGAATTTTAAATGATTATAACTAAGATTAACTTATTGTCATGGAGAGCGGAACAGCGCCTCGCACGCATGAAAGCCTTTGAAAAATCTATGATATTTGCTGTTATAGTCGGAGCTGCTTTAGCTGGAGCATTTGGCTATTATGTTAATATGCAAGTGGATAGTCAGCGTGAACGTAATCAGTCTATTCAAGCTGGAATTAGCAAGCTTGAGCCAAGTGAAAAAATGTTAACTGATGCTAAGATTAAAGTCGCTGACTTAAGTTCGCGGATTTATTCAATGAATAGATTATCGGTTCAGCGTAACGAAGTTGTAAATTTATTTACTGAAGTAGCACAAGCAATTCCAGAAGAGACCTTCTTATCAAATTTTAATATTAATGGTATGAGAGTATTATTTATGGGAATGGCGGAGCAAGATCGTTACGTCACCTCATTTAATGCAAACTTAAGAGGTAAGGCTAATCTTGCCGAACCTGTTGTAACAGAAAAAGTTCAGACTAAAATTGGTCGATATAATTTGATTCAATTTAATATGAATGCAGTTAGAGTCGGTAAATAAACCAGAATTATTTTATCTTATTTAAGAGGTTGTTACGATGTTTGAAGAAATTAAAAATGGAAATTTTGGGGTGCTGGCCCTACTGCCAAAATTAGCGCAGCTAATTATTTTATTGTGTTTGTCTTTGGGTGTTGCTCTTATTGGTTCACTATCTTATCTGTACTTTACAGATAAAAACGCTGAATTTGAGGGATTGATAGGAACAGAAGTAACCTTGCTCGCAAGGATTGATTTACTCCAAAAAGTAAGAAATACTATTCCACAATACGAAGCACAGGAAAAAGAAGCAAATATTGTTTTAGCAGATATTAAAAAACGCCTGCCAACAGAGTCTGAGCTTGTTGAATTTAACAAAAACTTAGATGAAATTGCCAAAAAAAATGGTGTATCAGTAATGCGTTATATTAAGACTGCTGATGGAGAAGTTTCTGGCTTTGTGAAGTCACAAAATATTACGCTCTCAGGTTGTGCTACATACCATACCTTTGCAAGTTTTATTGCGGATCTTTCTTCACTAGATAGGATTATTACCATGGAGAGTGTAACTATTCAAAATAATCGTATCGGGATGGCTGAAGATAAATATATAACGACAGAATGTAGTGAAAGCGGTGAAACTAGTTTCCCATTTTCTGCAGTATTAACTACTTATCAGTATATTGAATAATTGAGTGATAATATGAAAATTAATAAGTTATACAAAATTTTATTAGTGCTGAATATGGTAAGCTTTGCCTCTGGCTGCTTTAGCACAGATGGAGTTGATGCGCAATTAATCGCAACAATTGAAGGGCGTAATAACAAAAGTATTCAATCAATCCCTGATCCTTTACCTACTCTTCCAGAGCTTAGTGCAGTTGTTTATAAGCCAGGGTCTAGAGACCCCATGAGACCCAATATTTCCTTTAGTACTGATCTCAATTTGGCACCTGACTTGATGATAGGCAACCGTGACCCAAGAAGACCTGAAGATTACGTTCCAGAGCCACTAGAAACTAATGTCTTAAGCTCTTTAAAACTAATAGGGATTATGAAAAATAATGGCAAGGCAATCGCTTTAATTAAGGACTATGATAATGTTACTCATCCAGTTGGGATTAATAATTATCTAGGACTTAAATTTGGTAAGGTTACAAGTGTTAATGAGTCTTTTATTGAAGTGCTGGAGATTGAGTACTCTGCCGCAGATAATATTTGGACAGAAACTACAAAAATTATTAATCTTGAAACAAAACCTCTATAAGCTGGCAGTATATTTACAATATTAATTAACTTTGGATGATAATATGAAATTTAAACATAAACTAGTTTTTCTATGCACAATGGCTCTGAGTCTATTGCATTATGCAAGTGCTCAAAGCTTACAATCAATCGAACTTGTGCATGTCAATGACAAAACCCAAGAAGTTCGCTATAACTTTGATAGTAAGGTCGCCCTACCAAAGCATTTTATTACAGGAAAGGTCGTAGTTATAGATTTTGCTAAGACACGTTTTAAAGCCGTTGATAAAAACAGACAGATAAATAATAACTTGATTAAGTCTATTAATAATCAAGTCGGTGCAGGTAAGGTAAGATCAAGTATTAATTTGGTTAGTCCTGCTACAGATTATTCTGTAACTAGTACAGATACAAGTATAATTATTTCTTTATCTAGCAAGAATAGTCAGCTAAATCAATCTCCGGCATGGAAGGATGACTTATCAGGCAATAACCAAGATGGTGGTAACGCCGATGTTATTGATTTTAGAAGAACCTCTAAAAGCTCGGCGCTAATTACGATTCAATTACCTTCTGAGGATGTACGCGTTCAAGCATCTGAAGGAAATAGAAAACTAAATATAAAACTTAATGGTCACTCTTGGGCTTCAGGGGAAGAAAAAAGACTAGATGTAACTGATTTTGGAACAACGGTAAAGCAAGTTGAAGTGATTAATTCTAAAGGCTCAGCACAAGTAAATATTGCAACTCAAGGTTCGTATGAATATTCTGCATATCAAACAGGATCTAAATATACAATTGAGATTAAACCAAAGCGAGATTCGACTAAAGAAAGCAGTGTTTCAGGAATTAAAACAGAAGGTTTTAAAGGTGAGTTGCTATCTTTAAATTTCCAAGATATTGAAGTACGTGCAGTTTTACAAATTATTGCAGATTTTACAGGATTGAACATTGTCGTAAGTGACTCAGTTTCAAGCAGGGTTACGGTGCGTTTAATTGATGTCCCATGGGATCAAGCCTTAAATGTTGTTTTAAAAACAAAAGGCTTAGGCATGCGTCAAGAAGGTCAGGTTATTTATGTAGCTCCACACGCAGAGCTTATTGCAAGTGAAGATCAAGAAAAATTAGTTAGTGAAATCGTCCAAATTAACTATGCCAAAGCTACGGATGTTGCTGCAGTTTTATTAGATGGCAAGAAAGGAGGAACAGGTGCCGGTACTGCTTCTGCAGGTCTTTCTCATCGTGGTACTGTAAGTGTTGATGGACGAACTAATAATTTAATTATTCAGGATGTTTCTGGGCAAATAAAAACTATTAAAGAATTGATAGAAATTCTTGATCAGCCAATTCGTCAAGTTATGATTGAAGCTAAAGTGATTGTAACGACAGATGATTACGCGCGTGATTTAGGGGTGAGATGGGGTGGGTCTGGTATAGGGCGTATAAGGGAAGATGGTACTGGTAACTTTGCTGTAGGTGGCTCTGAGTCTACTCTTGATAGCTTTATTGACAAGCCATATACAAAACCACTTGGTGGACTTATAAACATGCCAGCAGGAAATCCTACAACAAGTTTAGCTTTTGCTATTCTTAGGAAAAACTTTCATTTGGATTTAGAATTAAGTGCAATGCAAGAATCTGGACGTGGTGAAGTTTTAGCAAGCCCACGTGTTTTAACCGCCGATCGTCAGGCTGCATATATCAAATCAGGGACATCTATTCCATTTTATCAAAATGATGGTGATGGTAATACCACCGCAAACTGGAAGGATGTTGTATTGTCGCTAGAGGTTACCCCACAAATTACCCCAGATAATAAAATAATTCTTGATTTAACTGTTACCAAGGATGATCTAACGACCTCTTCTTCAGCTGATATTGCGATTGCAACTAATGAGCTTAAAACTCAAGCTATCGTTGCAGATGGAGAGACTATTGTTCTTGGTGGTGTTTATTCTGAGTCTGTGCGTGAAGTAATCAGTAAAGTTCCTCTTTTAGGAGATATTCCTATTGTGGGCAATTTATTTAGGAAGAAACTAAATTCTACAACTAAGGTTGAGTTACTAGTTTTCGTAACCCCGCATATTCAAAGTACCACGACGAATGTTAATAGATAAACTTAGTATTTAAAAAAAGAGCAAGCATTAAGCTTGTTTTTTTTTGAATAAACTTTAGAGGCTTAAATGCAAAATATTTTTTTAATAGGTCCTATGGGGGCAGGTAAGACAACTATTGGTAAACTTTTAGCTGGAAAATTAGGTTTTAAATTTTCAGATTCAGATGCGATGATAGAGCAGCGTTGTGGCGTTGATATTAAGACTATTTTTGATATCGAGGGAGAAAATGGATTTAGACTGCGCGAGGAGAAAATGATAGAGGAGTTAACAGGCCTTAGCTCAAGTGTCTTATCCACAGGTGGAGGAGCTATTTTAAATAAGCAATCGAGACAATTTTTGGGAACGCGCGGAATAGTTATTTATTTAAATATTGATCCACACGAGCAATATCTACGCATCAAAGGCGACCGTTCGCGCCCTTTGCTTCAAGGTGCATCACCTCTTGATAAACTAACTGAGTTATTTAATATTCGTCATCCTCTTTATGTCGAAACCTGCGATTATATTTGTTATCCAACAGGAATTGGGCCTTTAAAAATTGCCTCTGAACTAGCATTACTTCAGCAAACGTTGCAAAGCTCTTTAAATTCTTATATATATCCATCTTGGTTACAGGTAAAATAAGATTTATAAATTATTAAAGTGCTAGGTGAGAAATGAATAAAATACATGTTAACTTAAAAAACGATTCTTATAATATTTATGTAGGTGATATTTTTGGAGCGCATATATTTAAGCAAATAGAAGAATTACAGATTAATCTTACTGAGCGTCAGATTTTAATTATCACTAATTCTACAGTTGCGGCACTATATTTAAAAGATACGCAGCAGCTCATACAAGCTGTATATCCGCATGCAAGAGTAAGTGTTTTAGAGCTCGGAGATGGTGAGCAATATAAGAATTTTGATTCAATTAACGCTATTTTAAGCCATATGTTAGAACATCAATTTAATCGAAGCTCATTACTTGTCGCTTTAGGTGGTGGTGTAATTGGGGATATGACAGGCTTTGCGGCAAGCATTTATCAAAGAGGGATTGATTATATTTCTATTCCAACGACACTACTTGCCCAAGTAGATAGCTCCGTTGGAGGTAAAACAGGAATTAATCATGCCTTAGGTAAAAATATGATTGGTGCTTTTAAACAGCCAAAATTGGTACTTATTAACCCTAATGTATTAAAAACTTTAACAGATTTAGATTTCTCAAGTGGAATGGCAGAGGTTGTTAAGTATGGCTTGATCATGGATTTAGATTTTTATAATTATCTAGCTCATAATGTTGCTGCTATTAATTTGCGTGACTTAGCTGTTTTACAAAGAATGATTATAAAATCTATCCAAAATAAAGTTGCTTTAGTTGAGATTGATGAGTTTGAAACAGGAAATCGCGCTTTGCTTAATCTTGGGCATACTTTTGGGCATGCGCTTGAGAAAATTCAGCAATATGCAGGTCTAACTCATGGGCAGGGCGTAGCTATTGGCACGGTTATGGCGGCAAGATTATCTTCTAAATTGGGCTATTTGTCATTAGATTGCGTGAATAACATTAAAAATCTTTTAAGTAGCTTTAAATTGCCTGTTGCAGCTCCTGCTGATATAAATGTTACCGATATGATTAATGCGATGAGTTTAGATAAGAAAAATATTAATGGAACACTCCGTTTGATTTTATTAGAAGATATTGCGAAAGGGATTATTCTTGAGTCTGTTGATATAACTACTATAAAAAATATAATGGTAGAAAGTGGTGTGAACGCGTGATAAAAGGATGCTATAAGTACATATGAAAAACATGTTTGATCAATTACCTTGGTTGGAATTAGCGCCAGCGAATAAAGTATATGATTTACTTTATAAGCATGCTCTAAGTGATAATGCTATGCTGCTGGTAACAGGTAGCGATGGTGCAGGTAAAACACGGATGTTACGCCAGCTATCCCAAAATATGTGTAAGTTAAAAAATACATGGATTGCAAGTGTTGATGGCGCTTGTGATGATCCTGAACACGCAATAGTTGCAGCTTTAGGTAATTCAGATTTTAGTGTAACTTTAAGTACTTATGATAGTTTAGTTTTGCTGCTAAAACAGCGCAAAGCTTTTTCACAAAAAACAGTATTATTGATTGATAATGCAGAAAAATTATCTGAAAAAACCTTAGGGATGCTCAATAAAATAGGTGAGTTTGAGAAAGAAAATAAACCACATAAGTTTAAATTAAGCATAATCTTTTTTAGTAGCCCTAAGGTACATTGGTTAAGCGTTAGCGCAGCGGTTAAGTTGCGTTATTCTCTGCCGCCATTAAGCAGCTCTCAAATAAAAAACTTAGCAGAACATGCTTATAGTTATATGGGGATTAATCGTGGTTTTTCTGAAGCTGAGGTCTCTATATTTTACAATACATCGCATGGCTACCCAGGGCAATTATTAGAGCATATTGCAAGCTCGCGACAAATGCAGAAAGGACGATTCACGCCAGCAGTAAAATCAAACCAAGATTTATATAAAAAAGCAGTTACGATAAATGAGATTAAAGCTAATCCTAACCCACAAAAAATAGGTTCAATTCCTGAAAATGCAGAGGATAAGCAGCGTTATTTAGTTAAAAAAGAAATAGGTCAGCGTTCATTTAGTCTTAAATTATACTTATTAATTGGGCTGATCTTATTATGCATGCTGGTATATTTTGTTGCTAAGCTTAAAGATTTAAAAGTAGGCGTACTTTTAGTCCAAGACCAGCATGAGCTTGAAAGAGCATCAGAAGATGCAAACCTAGCAGATATTAATGCAGGCTTGTCTTTACAAAATAGCCCAGATACTCCTGAGGAAATAGAAGATAAATATCAAACTGTTAATGCGAGCCATAATACTAATTATGATGTTGTAGCGGCTAATGTTATAAATGATAATATTGTAAATGATATTGTTGTAGATAATATAATTGTAGATAATATCGTTGTAGAGGCTGTAGCGGTTTTACCTGAATATAAGAGTCCAGTTGAGTCCCAAAGTTTAGAAACTATACAAGACTCTAAGCCCAAAACAAATGTTTTAAATCCAACGTTTTATGTGATTAAACTATCGAAAGGTAATAATATCCAAGCAGCTAAAGCCAAGATTAAAGATATTCCGGTACCAGGAAAAGCTCAACTCGCTAAAATAAAGACTAACGAAAAGATAGAATTTATTACTTATATAGGCCCTTATGGCTCTAAATCACAAGCTCAGTCAGGACTTGAGCGTTTACCTATGAGTCTTAAAGCACTAAAACCAATTATATTGGCAAATACAGATTTGATAAAATAGGAAGTTTATAATGCTAATGTTGATGCCAATGCTGACAAGAATGCTGATGAAAATATTATGTTAAATTCATTAATTTTACGCCCTGAACACACTAACGATGCAACTGCGATTGATCATCTAATCAACGCATATAACTTAACTCGTAATGATGGTGATCAAGTGCTTGCTGTTGTAGCTGAGGCTGATGATATTTTAGCTGGGTATATTGTATTTTCAGAAATAAATAGCAAAGTATATTTATCTTCTTTAGTTGTTAGTCCATCTTTTTATAATAAAAAAATAGCGCAACACCTTATCGCCGCAGGCATGGCGGGATTGAAGAAGAAAAGTTTAATTTTTAATGCGTTACTTCCAATTGAGGAGTTATACTTTTCACCTGAATTTAAGCAGCAGCAAGGAGTTTGACACAATGAGGACTGGAGCGTCAGCTAAACTTGATACTATTGATATGAATAGATTGATAAAGCGTGCCAGTTGGGCAGCTTTTGGCGTATCTATTGTATTAATTATATTCAAAGTAATTGCATGGGTTCTTACAGGTTCAGTGGTTATTTTAACTACATTTGTAGATTCTTTAATGGACGCACTCTCCACAGGCTTAAATCTTATTGCAGTGCGTTATGCACTACAACCTGCGGACGATGATCATCGATTTGGGCATGGCAAAGCTGAAGGCTTAGCCGCTTTAACTCAAGCGACATTTATTGCAGGCTCTGCATTTTTCTTGATGATTCAAGCAGTGGATAGATTGCTTCACCCCAGAGATTTAAGTGATACAGGTATTGGTTTAAGTATCATGTTCTTTTCAATGTTAGTCACGGCTTTTTTAGTTATTTATCAACGTTATGTGATTAAAAAAACCGCCTCATTGGTGATTAAAGCCGTAAGTTTAAATTTTAGTATGGATTTAGTAAGTAATTTTTTTGTGATCATTGCGTTAGGTTTATCTTCATTTGGGCTTACTTGGGTTGATCCTGTTTTTGCCTTATTTATTGGATGCCTGATTTTTTATAATGCATACCAAATCGGGATAGAGGCAATTCATGGCTTAATGGATAGAGAGCTGCCAGATGCAATGAAGGCTGATATTCTTAAGCTTGCCGCATCAGTGACTAATATTCAAAATATACATTCTTTTAGGACACGCCAGTCGGGGTCGCTATTTTTTATATATTTACATCTAGATATTCCACGTGATTTAAGCTTTCAAGATGCACACACCGCAAGCGTTAACGTTATAAATATTATTCAAAAGCATTATCCTAATGCTGAAGTTTTTGCCCACCAAGATCCTGCGGATCGGCACGATCCTGCAAATAAGCACGACCCTTCAAATCAGCACAATCCTGCAAATCATCAGAATCCTACAGATAGACGAAACAATAATTAGCATACTCATTCTTAATCATAATATAAAGGAGCTATAGTGGAACTTATAGGTATTTTTGCCATGGTGTTAAGCCTCTCAATTTGTTTAGCTATTAATCCATATCTAAGCTTATTAATTTTAAGCATAGTCGCCAAAAATGGATTTGCAATGCTTATGCCGCCCTCTTTATTATTTATTACAGAAGATATGTTTATGGTAATGCTTGCAATGCTTGCGATAATTAACTTTTTTGTAGATATGACTCCAGGCTTAGATAGCGCATGGGATTTATTTCATACCGTGATTAGAGTACCTTTAGCTGCATTATTTACTTTTATTTTATTAACACGAGCTGAGCCTGCATATAGCGAGGGTGTGCAAGCTTTTGCTTTTTGTATTGGTTTAGGTGTGGGCTTATGTGTTCATTTTGGTAAATCAAGTTTGCGTGCATATTTTAATAGTAAAAGTCATTTGGCATATAACTGGTTTGCATCAACTAGTGAAACAATCTTAATCATTGTTTTACTAGCTTTAACGCTTAATTTTAGAATGCTCTCGTATGGATTATCCATCCCTTTAATTGCGCTTGCTTTATATCTAATTAAAAGCTATTGGCGCGATTTTCAGCATTTATCGGTGCATATGATAATGTGGATTCGCAAGCGCAAAGGTTGGCGTGAAGAGGATACTTTTTTTGATTAATAAATCTCCCCCTAAATCCCCTTAGCATGGGGATTTTTAGCGCTCCTCCCCTGCTAAGGTGAGGTTTGGAGGGGATTAATTATCTTCTAAATAACTTTAGAAAAGCGCTGAGCCGAACCATTTTTAATATAAGCATCAAAAACCATGCCGATATTTCTAATTAATAAACGCCCTGCATCTTTAACGTAGTAACAGTGCGCATCCTTAGCGATAAGCCCATCACAAATCATATCATCTAAGGCATGTAATTCTGCTTTAAAATAGCTAGGTGCATCAATATTAAATTGCGCGGAAAGATTATTTAGATCCAGTTTTAAATTACACATAATTTCAGTAATTGCAAAACGCCGAATCTCATCATCCTTAGAAAGGGTAACGCCACGAAAAGTAGGTAGTTTATGCTCATCTAAGCAAGCGTGATATGCAGGCATATCTTTAAGGTTTTGGGCATAAATATTTCCAATTTGCGAAATAGAGCTTAAGCCCATCCCAACTAAATCACAATCTGAATGAGTACTATATCCTTGAAAATTACGATAGAGCTTACCTTCTTGTTGCGCAAGAGCTAATTCATCATCAGGCTTAGCAAAATGATCCATCCCAATATAAACATAACCTGCAGAAGTTAAACGCTCAATAATCATCTTTAAAATTAATAATTTTTCAGGAGCGCTTGGCATATCCGCTTCATTCATTTGCTTTTGGGTTTTAAATAAATGGGGCATGTGTGCATAATTAAATACAGAGAGGCGATCAGGAGAAAGCTCTAAAATAATATCTAAAGTTTTGCTAAAAGAATCTATAGTTTGGAATGGAAGCCCATAAATTAAATCGATAGAAATTGATTTAAAACCAACGCTACGCGCTGCATTAAGCGTCTCTAGGGTTATTTCTGTTGGTTGAATTCTATTAACGGCTAATTGTACTTTAGGGTCAAAATCTTGAACGCCCATACTTAAGCGATTAAAGCCTATGCTACGTAAAAAAGTAACTGTTTGTGCGTCTGCCTCACGTGGATCAACTTCAATCGAATACTCGCCAAGATCATCAGGGAGAAGATTAAATGCACTACGCGTATTTTCCATAAGTTGTGACATTTCATCTTGAGAAAGAAATGTTGGCGTGCCGCCGCCCCAATGGAGTTGATTCACGGTTCTTTTTTTATCAAAAAGTAGGCCCTGCATATTAATTTCTTGATAAAGTCTGTCTAAATAAGGC
>BHEQ01000018.1 GCA_003864535.1 Gammaproteobacteria bacterium | reverse complement strand
CATAAACAACATGCGCCGCATTTTCTTGATTGTGAAGATGATCATAATCTTTAGCAGCCATGAGAGTTTCACCTGCTTCTTCAATTACTTTTTTTAAAATTTTATCTAAACCTTGCTGATGTAAAGCAGCCACGTAAGAATTCTCAGGCGCGGCACTTTTGCGCTCAAGTAAGGTTTTTTCTAATTGGGCAATAATCTGGTTTGGCATTTGTATATGTGCTCCTATAAAATTATTTAATGTAGCTATATTATGCTATAAATTAACAGCAAGACTAACTTAGAGAAGCCACTAATATAGGCATAAAGTGGCTATTGTACGTGAGATTAATTTTTATTACGATATATAACAGTTATCTCAAACATAAATATTATATTTTAAATAACTGCTATATATGAATTTTAAAAATTTTACGAAGTCTCTAGAATATCAATGCTAATTTTAGTGATGATATTTCTTAACCAAATCATGGCAGGATCATGTGTTGTTCTGTTATGCCAAATCATCGAATATTGGTCATTTTTATGTTCAAAAGGTAACTCGAAACTAATAAGATCAAATACATTACCAAATGTCCCCATCATGCGTGATGGAAGGCTCATAATTAAATCTGTATCAACCAAAAGCGCTAAATTATTAACAAATCCTGGCACGACCATAAACACATTACGTGTGCGCTGTAGTTTAATAAGTGCCTCTTCTACCGCTGTCAGTGCATGATTTCTAAAAGACATTTGTAAGTGTGGATAGGCTAAATACGATTCTAATGTTAATTTACCTGCCTGTATTATTGGTACAAGTGGATGTTTATTATGAATTACACCAATATAATATTCGTTGAAAAGCAAATGTGTCTGTAAAAATGGTGCTTTTGGAATAATGTTTGAAGGACCAAACGCTAGCTCAATTTTTCCTAACTCAAGATATGACACTAAAGTTTCATCATTTGGTGAATACAGTTCTATTTTTGCTAAAGGGGCATCTGCGCGAAATTCTCGTACTAATTTTGGTATCAGGGTTGCCACTGTGTAATCACTAACACAAATATGAAATGTTTTATCTGTCGTTGCGGGATCAAATTGGGGTGGTTTAAGAAGCAATGTGGCATCTGCTAATAATTTAAGAACGGGCGGCACTAGTGCCTCTGCACGCGTTGTTAAAATAAACCCGTCTTTGCCTCGAATAAATAAAGGATCATCCATCGTGCGTCTTAATCTTGCTAAGGCGTGACTCACTGCAGGTTGGCTCAGCGCCAATTGATCCGCAGCCAAGGTCACAGAACGCGTTTGCGCAATGACAGCAAAGACACTTAATAAGTTTAAATCGATTCTACTTAAATTCATTTAATGAATACTCATAATAAAAACTATTCATTTTATTTATTTTATTTATCAAAGTAAACTTATTTTCGTTCCATGAAGTTATCACATTAATATTTTATCCTCACATACCAGAGCATTATTATGAGTACGCAAAAACCACCAATAGGACCACCGCCCACTCCATTTACTTTTCGCTTATTCATTGGCGTGCTAGGCATATTTATCGGGGCGGTGATGGCTGGGCTTAATAATCGAGTAGGTTCTTTAGCACTGGTTGATATTCGAGGTGTATTTGGAATTGGTGCTGATGAGGGTACATGGATCAATACTGTGTATATTGCAGCAGAACTTGTAGCCATGCCATTTTCAGTATGGCTTGCCACAACATTTTCTTTACGTAGATTTCATATTTTTGTCGTCGCATGTTTTACTGTTTTAGCTATCATGATGCCTCTTATGCCTGATTTAACAAGCCTTCTTATTTTACGCACTCTACAGGGTTTTATGGGTGGACTTTTAATCCCCGTATTAATGGCGGGAGCATTACGCTTTTTTCCACTACCAATTAAACTTTATGGCTTAGCATTATATGCGATGACGGCAACATTTTCTCCTAATTTAGCTATTTGGCTTAATGCACAGTGGGTTGATGTGATATTTGATTGGAAATTGGTTTATTGGCAAGTAATTCCTGTCGCATTTATTGTGATGGCAATGGTTGCATGGGGTATTCCACAAGATCCAATTCGATTGGAGCGATTAGCACACGTAAATTGGCTGGGCGCAATCTGCGCATTAGCAGGTTTATCCATGTTAGCTATTGGCTTAGATCAAGGGGCGCGGATGGATTGGACCCGCTCTAATTTATTTTGTTGGTTAATTGGAGGTGGAATCAGCAGCATTGCCATATTTTTGCTCAGCGAATGGTTTCACTCAACACCTTTTATCAAACCTCAGCTTTTGGGTCGGCGTAATATTGCTATTACCTGCTTACTTTTACCCTGTATTTTGATTGTTTTTCTCTCTGGTTCTTTATTGCCTTCGATGTATTTAGAGCGTATTTGGGTGTATCGCAGCCTTCAAATTGCACCAATTGGGCTATTGATTGCCTTACCACAATTATTGATTGCCTTTGCTGTGGCTCGTTTATTGTATACAAAGTGGATCGATGCACGAATTGTATTTTCGCTGGGCTTAGGCTTAATTTCTATTTCCTGCTTATTTGGATCACAATTAACACTTGAGTGGTTAGTAAGTGAATTTGTCACCATTCAAATATTGCAGGCATTTGGACAACCTATGGCTATTGTGTCGCTACTTTTTTTATCAACGAGCGTTGTTCAACCTGCGGAAGGTCCTTTTATTGCAGGAACAATTAATACAGTGCGTGCTTTAGGAACTCTACTCGGTGGTGCCGTGATGAGCTACTTTTTAACCATGCGAGAACGCTTTCACTCAGAAATACTCCTAGATCATTTAGGCTCAATGAACCATACATTGCCTGAAAAAAGCGATGTTGCCATACTCGTAAAAACACTATCACAACAATCATTTATTTTAGCCAATGCAGATACCTACCTATTTTTAGGACTATGCGCACTCGCATTAATCCCATTGGTATTATCCATGCAACATATTTATCCACCGAGTTTGTCCACTAAAACAGTTACTAAATTAGCATAATCAGCATCAAGCATATTTATTTTACATTCAAAAATCACACTCAAGAATTTACTTAAAATAAAGGATTTATTATGTCATTACCAAAAACTGCTAAAATAATCAGCATAAGCGTGGTCAGCCTAGTATTGTTCAGCGGTGTCTATCTATGGGATCGCTCACCTGCGGATGCCTCACTCCAATATACTAATGATGCGTATATTCAAGCTGACTTTACTTTGCTCTCACCGAGAGTGTCTGGGCAAATTGATCGCGTTTTAGTAGAAAATAACCAAGTTGTCCAAGCAGGGCAGCTATTAGCGAGTATTGATGATCGAGATTTAAACGTCACCGTTAAAATAGCTCAGGCAAATGTTGATAGCGCTCAGGCTATGCTTGAAAGCTTAAAAGTACAGCGTCAACGCCAAGATCTACTAATTGAGCAAGCCTCTGCAAGTATTTTAGCAAATAAGGCATCTATAGAGCTTGCGGAACTTAATCTTACGCGTTACCAAAGTTTATCCACGCAAGGAGCTGGTTCAAAACAGAATGAGCAAACAGCGTATGCACAACTTCACATTCAAAAAGCAAATTTACAAGGCAATCAAGCAGCGCATCAAGCCTCTATTTTACAAGCAGTAATTTTAGATGCTGATTTGAAAAAAGCGACCGCACAACTACACTATGCGGATGCTATGTTAGATCAAGCAAAACTTAATCTCTCATATACACAAATCATTGCGCCCATATCAGGTATTCTTGACCGTAATTCATTGAGAAAAGGTACTTTTGTAAGCGTTGGCGCACCATTGTTAGCAATTGTTCCTCTTGATTTAATCTATATTGATGCGAAATATCGTGAAACACAATTAGAAAATATTAAGCCAGGTCAGCATGTAAGTATTAAGATTGATGCATTACCAAACATAATTTTTACAGGAAAAGTAGCGAGCCTAGCGCCTGCCAGTGGTGTGACTTTCTCGCCGATTGCACCACAAAATGCAACAGGGAACTTCACTAAAATTACACAACGCCTGTCAGTCCGAATCGAATTTGATCCTAATCAAGAAGGTCTTTCAAAGCTACGCGTTGGGATGTCTGTACAACCAAGTATTGATACTAAGCTTTAATCAATATTGAATTTGCAACTTAGTTAGATACCACGGGTATGGTGCTTATATTTGAGATAATTATTGTATTATTTAGATATTATAAATTTTTCTTGCTAAGTTGTTCATAAAATTTTAAGCACAAAAAATTCCTCTCAACTGAAAATAAATTGAGAGGAAGTATATATAAAAAAATTATTTTAATTAAGAAGCTTAGCTAACATTTCGCTGGTAACTAGTACTATGCCCTCTTCGCTACGATAAAAACGCCTTGCATCTTCATCTGGATTCTCACCAATAACCATGCCTTCAGGGATAAGGCAAGATCGATCTATAATACAGCGACGTAGCCTTGCTGAGCGCCCAACCACAACATCTGGTAATAAAATAGCTGAATCTAGCGAACAAAATGAGTTGACGCGCACGCGTGAGAATAAAACCGAATGCATTACAACTGACCCTGAAATAATGCAACCTCCTGATACCAGAGAATTCATAGTCATACCGTGGCTACCTGAATGATCTTGCACAAATTTAGCAGGAGATAGCGGCTCCATATAAGTATGAATAGGCCAGTTGCGATCATACATATCTAATTGTGGCGTAACTGATGCTAGATCTAGATTTGTATTCCAAAAAGCTTCCAAAGTTCCTACATCGCGCCAATATGCTGGGGATGATGGGTCTGAGGTAACGCACGATAGATCAAAAGAATGCGCCCAAGCCTCGCCTCGTTCGGTTATGAGTGGAATTAAATCATTCCCAAAATCATGGGTTGAATCAGTATTTAAGATATCTTCTTCCAATAAATCACATAAATATTGAGTGTTGAAAATATAAATCCCCATACTTGCCAAAGCTAAATCAGGATGACCAATAATGGACGGTGGATTTATAGGTTTTTCAAGAAATTGGAGTATCTTGCCATTTTCAGCAACTTCCATAATCCCAAAACCTGATGCCTCTTCAAGCGGTACTTTAATACATGCAATCGTGCAGTTAGATTCCTTTTCAACATGATCTAGCAGCATCCGCGAGTAATCCATTTTATAAATGTGATCGCCACCTAAAATAACTGTATATTCAGCGTTGTAGCGTTTGATTATATCTAGATTTTGATAGACCGCATCGGAGGTTCCGCGATACCAATGTTCATTATCAGAACGTTGTTGGGCGGGCAGAAGATCAACAAACTCATTCATCTCATCATTTAAAAAAGACCAACCTCTTTGAATATGCTGGACTAAACTATGCGATTGATATTGAGTGATAACGCCAATGCGCCGTATCCCTGAATTAATACAATTAGAAAGAGCAAAATCAATAATACGAAATTTACCACCAAAATGAACCGCAGGTTTAGAGCGTTTTAGAGTTAAATCTTTAAGACGCGAGCCGCGACCTCCTGCTAAAATTAGTGCAACAGCCCTATTGGGCAGATCTCGTGCTAGCATTGCTTGGTTGCTATTTTTATGAAACCTCATAACTATCTCCTTATCTTTTAATGCGAGGGTGTATATTTATTGCTCCAAAAATGGAAAAAATAATTTGGAGCTAACTTGATAAAATTGATTTTACATTTAATGTTTTAGTCTGTTTTTGAAATAACTTCTTTGACACATATCATTAATATATGTTCTAAGGTAAATAAGTTAATAAGCTTATGCTATTTGGAGGGGCAAGATAAGCTCTCCGACCATGCTCAGGATAAATAAGCTCCCCATTGCTTGGACTACTTGAGCATAAATTTATTTCCCAAAATCCATCTGTAAGTTCTTGCGTAAGCTCTATCTGCTGATTATGCAGCTGGGTATTGATAATTAATCGATAGGTTTTAGATAAGACAATCTGAAGAATAGCTCCTTGTTTTGCAAGAATAGACCACTGTTTAGAATCAATAAGATCATCATTGGAATTTTTCCAACAGACCTCATCTTGCGTATCCCACCATTTATTCTGGGTTAGTGCGTTTATTTTTCTACGAATTTTAATCAACTTTGTGGTGAAATTACTTAAATCAAAATCTGCTTTATCCCAATTAATCCAAGTAATTTCATTATCTTGGCAATAAGCATTATTATTGCCGCGCATACTATGTCCTAATTCATCTCCAGCTAGTAATTGGGGCGTACCTTGAGATAGTAATAGCAGCATTAATAAAGCGCGTTGGCTATTTTTGCGTGACTTTAAAATATTTAAATCATCCGTATCCAAGCCTTCATGCCCATGATTATTGCTATAATTATTTGAATGACCATCACGATTATATTCACCATTTTCAAGATTATGCTTATCATTAAAAGAAACTAGGTCATGTAAGGTAAAACCATCGTGAGCGCAGATCATATTAATGCTAGCATTTGGATCACGGCTGCTATGATCAAAAAAATCACTGCTTGCAGCAAAGCGGCGCGCAAAATCACCAAGGCTAAGATTTCCATACAGCCAAAAATTGCGCATATCATCCCGAAAACGATCATTCCATTCGGCAAAAGGTACGGGGAAATTACCTAATTGATAACCAGCAGGTCCAATATCCCAAGGCTCTGCAATTAACTTAACTTTTGAGATTAAAGGATCTTGTTGCAATATTGCAAAAAGAGCAGCTTTTTTAGAAAAAAATGCCGTTTCTACATTATGATTTTTAGAATTATTAGAATTATTAGAATCATTTAGAGCATTAGTGCGTCCTAAAATTGTACCTAAATCAAACCTAAAGCCATCAATATGACATTCACTAATCCAGTAACGCAGGCAATCAGCAACGAGCTTAAGTGTATGCGGTAAAGAAAGATTAAGCGTATTACCACAGCCACTGTAATTTAAATCTTTATTTGGATCAGTATCTGCTAATTCTTGATTTTGCCAGTAATATTCGGAATTATCCAAGCCGCGCATTGAGAGCGTAGGACCTTGTCTATCAAGTTCGGCACTATGATTAAAAACCACATCTAAAATAACTTCTATCCCAGCTTTATGTAAGGCTTTAACCGCATCTTTAAACTCAGAAAGAGGCGTGCTTCCGAAGCGTCCAGACCAATAACGCGGCTCAATTGCAAAAGGTGCAAGCACATTATAACCCCAGTGGTTAGATAAACTCATATCTTGTAAGCGCGGCTCATCAGCGTGCATTTGGATTGGTAATAATTCTAAACTAGTAATCCCTAAAGATTGTAAATATTTAAGCACAGTTGGGTGAGCTAGAGCGGCGTAAGTTCCGCGTATATCCGCTGGTATTTCTATATACAATTGAGTTAAAGATTTGACATGCGCTTCATAAATTACCGTATCTCCCCACAAAATATTAGGAGCATCAATGCCTTCCCAATCATAATTCTCAGCTATAACTAGACTTTTAGGAATATGAGCTGCGCTATCATCAAGATTATGCGCACTTAAACACGCAGCATCATTAAGATAATCATCTAAGCCTCGGGTGTAAGGATCTATCAAGAGCTTATTTGGGTTAAATGTTGGCATTTCACCATAAGCACGATACGCATAGCGCGTTCCTATTTTTGCACAGGGAAGATATCCATGCCAAATATCCCCACTCCGTTTTGGCATTTCAAAACGTTGTTCTTGGTCTATATTATTATGATCTAGAGTGAAAACACATAGTTCTATTTTAGATGCATTTTTTGAAAATACGGCGAAATTAGTACCTTTTCCATCAAAGTAACTTCCCATTGGTGAGGCTGAGCCAATATTAAGCGTCATAAGTAACCTTGTGTTCTTGCTAAGTGCAAATAAAATAAATAGTTGATAATGGCGGTATTACTAACGTAATAGAATGTTCACGCCCGTGACTTGGAATCATTTGGGTTTCAATCATACCCATATTTCCCATATTGCTCCCGTGATAATACTCTGAATCAGTATTTAGCACTTCATGATAATTACCCATCTGATTAACCCCAATCCTATAATTATAGCGCGGAATAGGCGTAAAATTACTTACAATTAACATCTCGTGCCCCGCCTCATCACGGCGAATAAAGGCAAATACAGAATTCTCATGATCATCTACAATAAGCCACTCAAAGCCTTTAGATTCATAATCTAATTGATATAACGGCGCATTTTTCTGATAAGTATGATTAAGATCGCGGACTAGATTTTGAACACCTTGATGCCAGCCACCCTCTTCATCAAGTAAGTGCCAGTCAAGGCTATTGTCATAATCCCATTCACGCCCTTGGGCGAACTCAGATCCCATAAACAAAAGTTTTTTGCCAGGATGAGCCCACATAAATCCATAATAGGCGCGTAAATTAGCAAATTTTTGCCAAGTATCGCCAGACATTTTATCTAATAAAGAGCCTTTGCCATGCACAACCTCATCATGTGAGAGCGGTAAAATAAAGTTTTCTGTATGGGCATACATCATCCCAAAAGTCATTAAATTGTGATGATAACGTCTATGAATAGGATCTAACTTCATGTAATCTAATGTATCGTGCATCCAGCCTAAATCCCATTTATAATTAAAGCCTAAACCGCCTACATCAGGAGGTCTTGTTACATTTGGGAAATCTGTAGATTCTTCCGCAATAATTATCGCACCTTGTTGTTCAATGCCAATATTATTATTGGTATAGCGTAAAAAATCAATCGCTTCTAGATTTTCACTACCGCCAAAGCAATTTGGAATCCACTCGCCCTCTTGACGTGAGTAATTCCGATAAATCATAGAGGCAACTGCATCGACACGCAAGCCATCCAAACCATATCTTTCGAGCCAATAAAGAGCATTACCTGCTAAAAAATTACTCACTTCATGGCGTCCAAAATTATAAATTAAGGTATTCCAATCTTGATGAAAACCTTCTTTAGGATCTTGATATTCATATTGTGCCGTACCATCAAATTTAGCAAGTCCATGATCATCAGCTGCAAAGTGAGCTGGAACCCAATCAAGGATTACATTAATATTTTGCGCATGAGCTGCATCTATCAGCATTTTAAAATCTTCAGGAGAGCCAAAACGATTGGTTGGCGCATAGAGACCAATCGGTTGATAACCCCATGATCCATCGTAAGGAAATTCTGTAATTGGTAGTAACTCAATGTGAGTAAATCCCATATATTTAACATAAGAAATTAACTGATCAGCAAGCTCATGATAATTAAGCCAATAGTTATTTTCAGGATTGCGCCGCCACGAACCTAAATGAACCTCATAAATAGAGACTGGGGCATTTAATTGATTTGCTTGGGCCCGCGTGCTTGTCATATGGATGCGTTCAGGTAATTTACTTATTCTAGAGGCAGTTTGAGGACGTAATTCGGCAGAAAAACCGTAAGGATCAGCTTTAAGATGCCTCTCTCCATAGCAATCTAGAATTTCATATTTGTAGAGCATTCCGTAGCTTATATCTGGTAAAAATAACTCCCAAATGCCGCTCTCTTCGCGCTTGCGCATTGGGGTACGCCGTCCGTCCCAAAAATTAAAATCACCAACGACCGAAACTCGCAAGGCATTTGGTGCCCATAATGCAAAAGTTGTGCCATTAATGCCCTCAATACAGGCACTATGTGAGCCCAAAAGCTCATATGGGCGCAAATGTTTGCCTTCCGCTAAGAGCCAGACATCTAAGTCTTGTAAAATTGTGCTAAAGCGATATGGATCTTCAATGATATGTTGATTCTCACCCCAGCTTATTTGCAATTGGTAGGCAAATAAAGCAGGTTTATTTGAGTTTGTATCTGAGTTTATATGCGCAGGAACTATTCCTGCAAAAAATCCGCGCTCATCAATTTTTGTAAGTGTGCACAGTTTAAGTCCGCTAGCTTTATCAAGCACGCTCACCTCATCCGCATTTGGCATTAAAGCGCGTAATTCTAGGTGCGAAGTTTTATTTATATCATCAATATCATCAATTAAATGTAAACCCAAAATAGAAAATGGATCAGGATATTCACCTTCAATTAAGCGGTGAATGGTCGTATTATCTGGGAGAGTTAACACAGCCATTGATTTTTTAAGATCATGATTATCTTTGTTTATTGTAGTTGCTGTAATGTTTACAGATTCTTTTAGAGCTTTATAATTTAGATCTTGCATATATTTATCTCTTCCTATTTATTTTTAATAACTAGTGTTAAGAAACGAGTTGTAAGATGAGTTATTTTAATTAATCTACCATTATTCTTTATAAACCATATTTTTTTATGAACTAATATTAGCATTATGATGCATATAAAATCAAATATCTAAATAAACTAACTAAATGAGAATTAAATATATGGCTCACACTCCGTATTCTCTGTCTTAACCCGCTATTTTTTGCCCTCAATAACTATTCTTGTTGCACCAAAAACCAGCAACGTAAGGACCATTGCAAATAGCCCTCAGGCGGTCAACTACACACTAATTGAGTTAGCTGAGTTAATTTAGCCATCCAGAAACCTCTCCATCTTCATCATTAATAGATATATTTGATTGCTTTCTTATCCACCTAAATAATAGACATAAATCATCTTCAGTGCTCAGCGGATGCGTAGCAATCTCTATAAAAATATTTGTCTCTTCAATAAATAATCTTACATTATAAAGCCAATCTTTTTTATCATTTCTAAATTCATCGCTTAGCAATTGGTACTCATTACCATCTCTAGACTTAAAAGTACTAAGTGATTGTATCTTTTTACTAATATTACTTTTATTTTTTTGATACCATTCCTTATCAAAAAATGACAAAATAAATTCAGCAGCCATAGCTAATCTCCGTGGTTTCCTCCCGATATTGATGGGAAATTTGATGGGTTTTGAATCCAAATATGAACATCAGAAGGGTTAGTTCTTGCAAATCCAAATTTCTGAAGAATTTTCTGTATTGTTCCAACTGATTTTCCTTTCAATGGTGGAAGATTAGATACACAAGCCAAACGGATCAGCCCACATTAATGGATTTGGCGCATATTGATACAGATTTATCCCACCATTTAACCCAATTGGATCAGGCTGCGTAAAATGGGCGATTATTGGATCATAATATCAGAACGTATTATAGTGCAATCCTGTTTCGCGACCAAGGCGTTGACATTGTAGCTTAAGATTTTGGTATACAAGCACATTTATGGCGAGATATTGCGAGTTTGGGCGATCTGATAGCGTTTATATTGCCAGCGTTATTCATCATCTCTTCAGGAAAGACAGATGTATATATTTGATAATAAAATATTCTTTGTGATTCATACACAGCATCTCATTTACTAGAATGACCTGCCGCCATTATCGCTACATTATAGCCTTATTCCATAACTCTAAGATTCTAAATCTCTAATGAGTAATTGTAAATTAAGCATAACTAGAGTATTATGCTTCCCTTGTTCGGGGTATGGCGCAGCCTGGTAGCGCACTTGCATGGGGTGCAAGGGGTCGTAGGTTCAAATCCTACTATCCCGACCAAATTCTTAACCAAATTATTAAAAGTCACTTTATTTTGAAATAATTTTTTTAAATCATTACTTAAACTTATTTCTTTAAACTTAAAGTAGATCTTTACCAACTCATGGTTTTATGTCAAAGAAGATTCTTGCTTATGAAGATGTTCCGCGCATTAAGTTCTAAAAACTATCGCCTTTATTGGAGCGGTCAGTTTTGCTCTCAAATAGGCTATTGGTTGCAAATTACAGCATTAACCGCCTTAATTTATCGCATCTCTCAATCAGAATTTTTATTAGGTGCAATTACCTTTTGTGCCTTTATTCCTATTTTGCCACTCTCGACATTTGCAGGCACATTAATTGATCGCATTGATAAACGCAAAGCTCTGCTAATCACTCAATCTTTGGCATTAATTCAAGCATTTATTTTTGCATTTCTCGCATTTACCGATCTAATTCAAATCTGGCATATGCTCGTTTTATCGTTAGCATTAGGTATTGTTGCAGCATTTGACATGCCACTTCGTCAAGCAAGCTTAATCGAGCTAGTTGGTGATAAAAGTATGATCCCAAATGCAATCGCATTAAATTCATTGCAATTTAATGTAGCACGCGTGATCGGGCCCACAATAGCTGGATTTGTCATAGTTTTTTTTAATGAAGCATGGTGTTTTTTATTAAATGGTTTAAGCTATTTGACTATTTTGTATGCAATTTTGAAAATAGATTGGCAAAAGCCTATCCAAGAAGAAAAAGGCAAAAATATCCGCAAAAAAAGTCTCTTAGAAAATTGGCAAGATGGCTTTGCATATATTAGACATAACCAGCCAATTTATACTTTATTAATTATCATAAGCGTGGTTGCCCTAAGTATCGGTAGCTATTCTGCTATTGTTCCAGCTCTTGCCAAGCATCTTTTTAATGGACAGGCTGATATCCAAAGTGCCATTCTTGCCTTTGCAGGTATGGGCGCGATTATTGGGAATATATGGTTGGCAAACTTTAAATCACCTTTTAATTTAACTTATGTCATCGGTGGGATGATTGCTGCTGCAAGTATTGCGCTTATTTTGTTAGGACAAACACGCTCTTTAATTTGGGGCTTACCGTTGGTATCTATTGTTGGGGCTGGTATTATTATGACCGCAGCAAGCGTTAATAGTTTATTGCAAATGTTAGTAGCAAATGAGCGTCGTGGGCAAGTTATGAGCTTTTATATTGCAGGTTTTACAGGATTATATCCATTAGGAGCTTTAATGGCTGGCTTCTTATCAGAAAAAATAGGTGTGCCGCTAACGCTGGTTATTTTAGGATGTATTGGCTTATTAAATGTGATTTTTTATGCATCTATTTTTAAAAAAGTTGCGGCTCAAATAAAATATTCTTTTTCGAGTAATTTAAATATCTGATGTAAAATGAACACTAAAATTATCCCACAATATGTATTTATTATTTAAAAAGGAAAAACAATGATGTACGAAGCAATAATTTCTGATTGTGATGGTGTGTTAGTTGATAGTGAAGCCATCACTCATGTAATCTTGCAAGAAGAGCTTGCTCAAGTAACTGATATTAACATTGACCCAAATGAAATTCTCGCAGTCCAAGGACAAACATGTAGAGCCGTTATTTTACATTTAAGCAAGAAGTACGGTTTTGATATCACTGAAGATCAAATCAAGCATATGATTGAAAAAGTACATGCAGCATTTACTCATAACTTGCCAACGATTGATGGAGTGCATGAAGCTTTTTTAAAACTTGATTTAAAAATAGCAGTTGCTTCAAACTCAAAGGTGTCTCATATTCAAAGAGCAGTTGATTTAAATGGTTTAACTGCAAAAGTTGGAGCTAATATCGTCTCTTTTTCAATGGTCGCACACCCAAAACCTGCGCCTGATGTGTATTTAAAAGCAGCGCAAATGCTTAATGTAGCCCCTGAAAAATGTTTAGTTATAGAAGATTCTGTGGCTGGAGCGAGTGCTGGGATAAAAGCTGGAATGACTGTAATTGGCTTTTTGGGAGCATCTCATTTGCCCGAAGGACATGCCGAGAAGTTAGTTCAAGCTGGAGTATCTTACACAATTAAACATATGTCTGAGCTTGAAAATGCTATTTTAGAGCTTAATGAAATTGCTAAATTATCTTAAAAGTTGTGGCGGGAACGGCTCTAAACCGTTCCACTGCATACCACAAGCGAGCTTCTAAAAATTATAATCTCAAGGCTTAGGATCTTGTTAAAACGAAGTTTTTTTTAAGCAAAATAAGTATGTTAATAAGATCGCACCAACTAAGCTGCAAACATAATAAAAATAGGTATTAGCAAGGCGTTGATTAAATCAACAAAAAATGCACCCACCATTGGTACGATTAAAAATGCAATTTTAGATGGTCCAAAGCGTTGGGTTATTGCTTGCATATTTACAATCGCAGTAGGTGTTGCACCCATGCCAAAACCACAGTGACCTGCCGCCATTACCGCTGCATTATAATCTGATCCCATAACTCTAAACGTTACTAAAATAGCATAACTTGCCATTAAAAGAGCTTGAGCGATTAAAATCACAATCATAGGAATAGCAAGATTAGCGAGTTCCCATAATTTTAAGGTCATTAATGCAAAAGATAAGAATAAAATTAAACTTACATTCCCAATAGTTGCAACTGAGCGTGCATGCATTTTATATAATTTAGTGAAAGACAATGTATTATTTAAAATAACAGCGGTAAATAGTACAGAAACAAAAGTTGGAATAGTAAATGTACCATATGAGCCCATATAGATTTTTAAATATGGAGTGACTAAATTGCCAATATACATACTTATAACTAATAAAAGCAGAGTTTGGATAAAGTTTAATGGGGTTATGCGACTTATTTTTTCAATGGTTTCATACATCATTACTGGTGCATTTTCATCTTCTTGTACTTTATCAAGCTCATTTTCATTTTCATTTAATTTTTGGGCAATCTCTTTAGGAAGATTTTTGACTGTGCTAATTAAATAACGCCCAACAGGCCCGCCGATTAAACAGCCTAAAATCAAACCAAAAGTTGCTCCAGCTATGCCTAATTCTTTGGCGGCTTTAATACCATGCTCTAAAATAAGCGGATCGCTCCAACCTGTTGCGGTTCCATGCCCGCCTGAAAGGGTTATTGAGCCTAAAATAACTCCCATTACACCATCTAAGTTAAAGGCTTTCGCAAGTACAATGCCTAAAGTGTTTTGTAAGATTAATAAGCCAACTATTGCTGCTAAAAATAAAACAAGCGTTTTACCGCCAGCTCTTAAGGTTGATAAATCCGCACTTAAACCAAGTGTGCCAAAAAATGCCAGCATTAATGGGTTTTGAAAAGAATTATCAAAACTAATATTTAGATTAAATTGACGTGCGATTAAAACTAACACAGCAATTAATAATCCGCCAACAACAGGCTCTGGGATTGAATAATGACGTAATAGCTTAGATTTTGCTATAAAAAAATGTCCGATCAACAGAACTAGGCACGCTATAATTAAAGAGGTATATAGCTCAAAATGGATGACATATGGAATCATGGTCTGTTTCCTTAACAAAAAGATCAGGAAGTATACTTGTTTAAATTTTATTATATATAGAGTAATGTCAATTGTTAGATCGATACTTTAGATCAAATATTTAGTAGTTTATGTGCAGTTACTAAATATGATCTAACAGTTATTCAAAATACTAATGCCAGCGATAAATATTTTATGTTTAAAAACAAAATATTAATCTAGATATTTTGGGTGACTTCTATTAATTAGATTTTTCAAGGCTTAAGGTTTTATTAAAAGCGCAGTTTACATAGGTAAGTGAGCACTAAATAAAATTGCATAACGCAGAAAGAGCGAGCATAGACGCCTGCGTTACGC
>BHEQ01000017.1 GCA_003864535.1 Gammaproteobacteria bacterium | reverse complement strand
GTATATGAGATTAATCAAGGAGATAATCACGATCATATTATTTGTATAAAATGTGGGCGTATTGATGAGTATCTCAATGAATCTATTAAAGAAGAGCAGTTGATTATCGCAAAAATATGGATTATGAATTAACAGAATATAAAATGACTTTATATGGATTTTGTGGAAAATGTAAAATTCGCACCTAATCATTATTAAGTTATCATTAAGTATATTGACTTAATAAAGTAGATTAATTTATAAAAAATTAATCTACAAAAAAACAGATTTATAAAAATTATAGAGTATTTATGAAGATATTAATTTTAGGTGCGGGTCAAGTTGGCTCATCTGTTGCGCAAATCCTATCTAAAGAGCCACAAAACGATATAACTGTTGTTGATTCAAACGCACTTGTACTTGCAAGCCTTAAAGATCGTTTAGATATTAGAACAGTTAAAGGACATGCATCGCATCCAAATGTAATGGAGCAAGCTGGTGCATTAGGAACAGATATTTTAATTGCAGTAACCTCAAGCGATGAGACGAATATGGTCGCTTGTGAACTTGGTAAATTATTGTTTAATATTAAAACTAAAATTGCGAGAATACGCTCAAGTAGCTATTTAAATAACGTTGATATATTTGGCAATAGTGAGGGTAAATTAGCTGTTGATGTAACTATCTCACCAGAAAGTTTAGTAACTGAGCAAATAAAAAATGTAATTGAATTATCTGGAGCAACCAGAGTCTTACCCTTTGCAAGTGGGCGCGCGCTATTAGTCTCATCTATCGCTCAAAGTGGCGGGCGTTTAATTGGCTCACAGATTAAAGAATTACCGAAACATCTCCCTGGAATTGATATTCGGATTGCAGCTATTTTTAGAGGCGAAGATACACTTGAGGTCACGGGAAATACGATTTTACAAGAAAATGATGAGGTTTTCTTTCTAAGTGCACGCCAACATGCACGGCTAATGATGGCAGAGCTGCGCCCTTTGGATAAAAAAGCCAAAAAGATAGTCATTGCAGGCGGTGGAAATATAGGCATGCGCCTTGCTGATGCTTTAGAAGATGATGTGCGAGTGAAGATTATTGAACATAATTATCAAAATGCCCAAAAATTATCTGCCCGTTTAAGCAAAGCGATTGTTTTATCTGGTGATTGCGCTGATGAAGAGTTATTGCGTGAAGAGAATATCGAGCAAACGGATGTTTTTTGCGCGGTAACAAATGATGAGCAGGCTAATATTTTATCTGCAATGCTTGCCAAACGTTTAGGCGCAAAGCGGGTAATGAGCTTAATTAATCGTCCATCTTATGTTGAATTGGTTGAATCTGAATCACAAATTGATGTAGTTTTCTCACCGCAACAAGTTACTATAGGTGCGCTGCTTGCTTATATTAGACGGGGTGATATTGTAAAGGTTTACTCTTTGGGAGATTCTGAAGCGATTGAAATTATAGCTCATGGCACGCTTGAGAGCTCGCAGGTAATTGGTCGGCATCATGATGAGATCCAGTGGCCTGAAGGTGTTGTATTAGCGGCACTAATTCGTGGAAATAAAGTACTGATGTATCATCATGACTCAATTATTGAAGCTGAAGATCACGCTATCTTATTTGTTTCAGATAAAACTAGCATTCAGTTTGTAGAAGAATTATTTCATGTATCCACGTGATTTTTGTTATAAGACTAAACTAGCTTAATATAAATCATGTTATAAACACATTTCTTGACCATGCAATTTTTAAATTATTGTTATTATTTGCATAAGTTATAAGTAAATGATGGGTAACATAAAATGAAAAAAGCAAGCGATAGTGAAAATACTAAACTAGCTGATTATGAAAAAGATTATGAAAATCCTATGCCAACTGATCTATATTTTTCAAGTGATAATAATCTTGAAAATACTAAGATAGATAACTTAAATGTAGATGCCGATACAGATATAGATACAGATATAGACTTAGATATAGGATTAGATATAAATACAGATGTAGGTATAGGATTAAATAATCTTAATGATGATACTTCTAATCCTAACCCACTATTTTATAAAACGCAGCACTCAAATCTAGACCAATTTAATATCCTCAATATTTATTTTAATGAAGTTGGCATAGCACCATTACTCAGTGCTGAAGAAGAGATTAATTATGCAAGAAGCGCCTTAAAAGGAGACTTGAAAGCGCGCAAGATTATGATAGAGTCTAATTTACGTTTAGTCATTACAATTGCAAAGCGCTATGTTAATCGTGATTTATCTTTATTAGATTTAATTGAAGAAGGTAATCTTGGCTTAATTCACGCTGTAGGTAAATTTGATCCTGAGAAAGGCTTTAGATTCTCAACCTATGCTACATGGTGGATTAGATCAAATATAGAACGAGCCATTATAAATTCTTCACGCACCATACGCTTACCTATTCATATAGCTAAAGAAATAAATAGCTATTATAAGGTTGCCCGAACATTATCCTTAGAATTAAAAAGGGATGCGAGCATACAAGAGATAGCTATGGCAGTTAATAAAATGCCTATGGAGATAGAAAAAGCATTCAGAAACAATGAAAAAGTACGCTCTTTAGATGCACTTATAAACGATGCTGAAGATGCCTCCTTAATGGACTTTGTTGCCGATGAAACTACAAATAATCCTATTATTAATATAGAAGAAGAAGATATTAACCTCCGTTTAGCTTATTGGTTGGGTAATTTAAACGATTTACAAAGAACGGTTATATATATGCGGTTTGGTTTAAATAATTCTAATAAAGCAACTTTAGATGAGATTTCTAAACATTTAAATATTAACAACGAACAAATCAGAAAAATTCAAACTGGAGCACTTGCAAAATTAAAGCGCATGATGCAACAAGAAAATTTATCTTTAGATATTTTGTAGCTGCATGTGGTTTCACTTAGTATGCCTATAATTCATATAGCCAAAAGTTGGCGTTATAGCAAAATAAAATTGGTGGTATTTTTATACGTGTAATTGGTATTACTCGCGCGAAAGTATGCATATTATTAAGCAATATAGAATCTAATATCAAAAGAATAGAAACGTTAATAAATTTGGCGAGTAGACCACTGACGTTAGGACACTGCAACATGAAAACGTGTGGAATGGATAAGTGGAATGGAGAATACATAAATTCTGTATAATCAGCATTTATTTTAAGCGTATAGGCTTATTTATTTGCTCTTATATGTAAATTATTAAAAAACAAATTAAATATAAAATTAGATATAAATAAGGATATTAAAAATATGAGTTCAATACCAAGCGATCAAGCAAGCAATCAGCAATGGGGCGGGCGTTTCTCTGAAGGAACAGATGCCTTTGTACAGGCATTTACCGCCTCAGTTTCTTTTGATAAACGTATGTATGCTGAAGATATTGCAGGATCAATCGCTCATGCAACTATGCTAAATACCCAAAAAATACTTAATGATGATGATTTTGCCGCAATTAAAGCTGGGCTTATGCAAATTAAAGCGCAAATTGAGGCGGGGCAATTTGAGTGGTCTATAGAGCTTGAAGATGTGCACATGAATATAGAAGCACGCTTAACAGCTAATATAGGTATTGCAGGCAAACGCTTACATACAGGACGCTCACGCAATGATCAAGTCGCGACAGATATTCGCTTATGGTTACGCGCTACTTTAGATTTAATCGACGGGCAATTAAAGCGGCTGCAAGAAGGAATTATTGAACTTGCACAGAGAGAATATACTACGATTATGCCAGGCTTTACTCACTTACAAGTGGCACAACCAGTGACTTTTGGGCATCATTTAATGGCGTGGTTTGAAATGTTAAAACGGGATCGGGCGCGTTTTAGCGATTGTCGGGCGCGGCTAAATTTTTGCCCCTTAGGAGCTGCCGCTCTTGCTGGAACAAGCTACCCTATTGACCGCTTTTTAACTGCAAGTTTGTTAGATTTTAGCGGACCTACGGCGAATTCATTAGATTCGGTTTCAGATCGAGATTTTGCGATAGAGTTTGCCGCAAGTGCGAGCATTTTGAGTATGCATTTATCTAGATTTTCTGAGGAATTAGTTTTATGGGCAACGCCAGCTTTTGACTTTATTGATCTTCCTGATAGATTTTGCACAGGCTCATCTATAATGCCACAAAAGAAAAACCCTGATG
The DNA here is from genome assembly GCA_003864535.1 of Gammaproteobacteria bacterium. Taxonomy (GTDB): domain Bacteria; phylum Pseudomonadota; class Gammaproteobacteria; order Cardiobacteriales; family Wohlfahrtiimonadaceae; genus BHEQ01. The sequence continues at coordinate 11,276 of BHEQ01000017.1, read as the reverse complement.
TACCTGAGCTTGTACGCGGCAAAACTGGGCGTGTATTTGGACATTTAATGGCATTATTAACGCTAATGAAATCTCAGCCGCTTGCTTATAATAAAGATAATCAAGAAGATAAAGAGCCTATTTTTGATATAGCCGATACAATTTTAGGATGTTTACGTGCTTTTGCAGATATGATCCCTGCTATTTCCAGCAAAAAAGAAAATATGTACACGCGGGCTAAATTAGGCTTTGCCACCGCCACTGATTTAGCTGATTATCTAGTGCGTAAAGGCCTAGCATTTAGAGATGCACATGAAGTTGTTGGTAAGGCTGTTAAATTAGGCGTAGATACCAAGCGTGATTTAGCTGATATGGATTTAGCTGAACTCCAAAGCTTTTCCCAATTAATCACCGAGGATGTTTTTGAATATTTAACGCTGGAAGGCTCAGTAGCTGCGCGAGATCATTTTGGCGGCACTGCCCCAAAACAGGTTCAAGCGGCGCTTAAAATAGCACGTGAGTATTTGTCTTAATTTATGGCATATTAGTAATATATTGATAATATAAAAAATCCCCAACATTCTGGGGATTTTTTATATATTTATATATTAGAGAAGATCAAATAATGTAAATATTAATCATCACCACCAAGAACTCCAAATATACGCAGTAAAGCCAAAAATAAATTGATAATATCAAGATATAAAGCAACTGTCGCCATCAAGTAATTAGTTTCGCCGCCATTAATAATGGCACTAGTATCATATAAAATATAGCCACACATAACTAAAGCGACAACAATACTAATAACAAGACTCATAATTGGCATAGCAAAGAATATATTTGCAATCATCGCAAGAATACAAATGATTAAGCCAGTAAGTAAGAACTTGCCCATGAAAGAGAAATCTTTTTTAGTAACTATTGCAATAGCTGAGAGGCTTAAAAATGCAATTCCTGTTGTGCCAGCTGCCATAGCAACTAAACTTGCACCATTGGTATAGCGCACTAAAAATGATTGAATAACCCAGCCAATGGCTAAGCCAAAGTAACCCGTGAATGCAAATAGGGAAAAAATCCCTAAAATACTTGTCCGTGTCGCATAAACTAAAAAATAAAGACCTACTGCAACAGCAAGATGAACGTACCAAGCAAATGGTGGCATCTCCATTTTAATTGAGATCATTGCGGTTAGGGCTGTAAAAAGTAAGGTTAAAGAAAGCATTAGGTAAGTACTGCGAAGTACCTTATTAGTCGCTAAAACGCTCTCTTCAGGTGAGCTGACAGGGTTTTGATATGAGTAAGACATATAGTCTCCTTAGAATGATTAATTGAGCTTGTATTTCTATGTTCTATTTCTAGATTTGCATATTGAATATGAAAACCTGTGAAATATTAGCATTAATTAGTAAAGCTTGTACCTATATTTAAAATGTTAGCATTTGTAGTGTACGCTTAAAAGTGATCAAATTTTAGCCATAACTTAAAAAGAACTTGCAGGTCTAAAACTTGATCAGTACAATACGCGCCTCTCTTATAGAGTTGTAAGGAGGAGTGGCAGAGCGGTTGAATGCAGCAGTCTTGAAAACTGCCGTGGGTTAATAGCCCACCGTGAGTTCGAATCTCACCTCCTCCACCAAATTAAGTTAAGCTAAGCCGCAGAAATGCGGCCTTTTAGTGTCTTAACGCAAATAAACATCAAAACGCATAGTGGTTGAAAATATACTATGTTGCGGTTTTAGCTGCGCTAAATTGGGGGCGTTTATGGGGCGCTTAACCACAATACGTTTAATATCAGTTGCTAAGGCGCAGATTAAAAGCTGGTCGGCATCAAGATCATCCCCAACTAAATCACGGACAATGCGTAAATCTTGCTTGACTAGAGCTGATTTTTGGCGATATGGGAACATCGGGTCGATATAAATTACATCATATTTAGTTGCAATCAATACATTATCTTCAAGATAAGTTATTGCATCTGTTTTAAGAAGATTTAAGTGCTTTATTAGAGGATCATTGTTTTTTTTAAGATCGGTAAGTGCTGCGGCTAATAGAATCTGGAGGATTACATTGCGCTCGCACATATCCACAAGTGCCCCAGCACACGCCATCATCGCGCTATCGCGCCCAAGTCCTGCGCTCACATCAAGCACTTTTAAGGGTTGCTGTGCCTTCCATGCAATTGCACGCAAAATTGGTTCTTGCGCTTTATTAATCCGCGCATAGCGCCATAGAGCTTTCGCGCTTAGAAAATCAAGGCTTAGGACTTTGTTTTTCTTTATATTGTTTTCATCTTTACCGCCAATCCAGATTAATTTATCTTCTTTTGAAATACAAAAATAGTTCGCAACAGGTTTTATATCAACCACTTCAAGATTAATATTTTCAAAATAATCAGTAGTTAAAGCAAAATCATAAGCATCCATATTTGATGTATAAAAATAGTAAAGCTCTTGCATTATTGTTTAGATCTCGCTCATTTTAGAGAACTTCTTTTTGAAGGCCAGACATTGATTAAAGATAAAAGCAACGCCGCCAAATAAGGCAGAGATTGAACGACTAATAAAATAGCCCAATACAAAGCATCCGCAGAATCTGGAGCATAGCGCACAATATCACCATTTACATTGCCATATGTAAATGATTGTACGTAATAATTATTAAAAATTAAGGCAGCATAACCCCACATCGTAAGCCACATTAAGCTCTCTTCACGCGCCATTAAAAATCCGCGCATTAAGGCGGGTTTATTCTCACCTTTAGGGGTTCTTAAAAATGGTTTGCCCGGGCTAAAAAGACCTGCAAGCATTGCGCGCCCAACAACATGCGTTAATGCAATCCCTGCAATTGCAGCTCCTATTCTTTGCTTGAAATTACAACGCACTAAAGATTTGTATAAGATCAAACCATGAGCTATCTTTAACAGAAATAAAATTAACACAGAAAATAAAAACACCGGCATCGGAAATTCAAAATATTCAGGTAAGAATACAAGCCCCATACTCCACATAATTGCTAATAAACTAAAAACTAAATGCAAGGAGTCGGCGAACCACGGGAGCCAGCCTGTAATAAAATGAAATTTTTGGGCAGAAGTTAAGCCACTTTTATTAAATGGCAATAAATCACGCCAATACCGCCTTAAGATTTGAACTGCGCCATATGCCCAGCGAAAACGCTGCGTTTTATAAGCAACAAAGCTATCAGGCACAACTCCATGCCCAAAAGAGTGGTTAACATATACCGACTCATAGCCCAATTTCATCATCCGCATTCCAAGTTCGGTATCCTCACAAATAGACCATTCTCCCCAGCCGCCACTTTCAACCAATACATGCTTGCGAATAATCGTCATTGTGCCATGTTGGATGATTGCATTACGCTCATTCCGATGGATCATGCCGATATTAAAAAAACCTGCATATTCCCAGTTAAGCATTGTTTTAAAAGCATCTCCTTGCCAATCTCTATGATCTTGGGGAGCTTGTACAAAGCCAACTTTGGGATTATCAAAATAAGGGATTAGGCTATTTAACCAATTGCTTTCAACTACATAATCTGCATCTATCACTGCTATCATTTGTGCATCTGCTGCGGTTTGATCAACCCCAAAATTTAAAGCACCTGCTTTAAAACCAGCCCAAGGCTCGATATGAAAAAAGCGAAATCTTGCGCCTAATTTTTTGCAATATGCTTGGAGGGGACGCCAATCTTCTGGGTTTGGTGTATTATTATCAATCACTAATACTTCAAAATTTGGATAATCAAGCAAAGCTAGGTGATTTAAAGTATTCATCACAAGATCAGGAGGTTCGCTATAACAGGCAACATGAATCGATACTTTAGGAAAATCTCTATTTTTGCTCACTATTAGAGGCTTAAAAGTACGCTTCCACTCTTTGCGCCATAATAGTTCAGTAAATTCAAATGCATTAATTAGCACAACCGTAATTAATGCCAATTGCGCCAAGAGCATTATCATTAAAATACTCAAACCGCCTACGCCAATATAAGCTTGTTGCGGCAAAAAATAACTGCGTATCAATAGTGTTACCGCGCCTTGGATAACTAAAAAGTAAAAAACATAACCCTTTATTTCTAGATTGCGAAAGCCTCTCGCAAACAGTAGCATTAAGAGCATTCCAATTAAAGTTGAGAGCGCAGTTTGCTTGATCCAAGTAGGATTATTATCAGCATGAGCACTGCTAAGTTGAAACTTAGCCTTACGGTTTGCATCAAATAAACCCCAATATGGACCAACTGTGCCTTCTATTTTCTTTTTCCAAGGTTGATCAAAAGCTTCGATAATAAAATAATCAATGTTACGTTTCCGCGCCTCACTTAGCCAATCTTTTAAAAAGCTTGCTTGGTTATTTAAACTCGCAACTGCGCCACCAAATTTATTGCCATTGCTCGGCCAACCGACCTCACCTACTAAAATAGGTTTATCTGGATATGTTTTTTCAAGAATATCATATTGTTCTAATACAAAAGGGATCGCGTCTTCTATAGTTGTGCGCTCCCAATAAGGCAATAAATGGACTGTTAAAAAATCAACATGTTGAGCCAATTGTGGCTTATTAATCCAAATATAACGCGCCTCAGCGGTCGATACTGGTTGCTTGATTTTATCTTTAACCTCTTTAATATATTGAGCCAACTCGTCAAGAGTAACATCACCACGATGCAAAGACTCATTACCGACAAGAACTCGCACTACATTAGTCTCGGTATTGGCAAGTTCAATTAAGGCGGCTATTTCTTGGTCATTTTTTACTTTATCTTTACCAATCCACGCTCCAAGAGTAACATTTAAGCCATATTTTTTGGCCTCCATAATTGATTTTTCAAGCCCTTCCGTAGTTGAATAAATACGAATATTGCGCACGCCAATAGCTGCAACTAAAGATAGATCTTCATCAATTTCTGTAATGCTTGGATGTTTATTTTTCTCAGGGCTTTGATTAGCTCTATAGGGACTAAAAGAAACACCATTTATAGTACCAAACCATGGATTATGAGCTTTTGAAAGCTCCCATGTAGACCAGATTGCTGCATGGATTGCTCCAATTAAGAGCAATAAAAAAAAGGGTAATCTACGCATTTACAATAGCCTAATTAATTTAAAACACACAAGAAAAAATATAAGAAAGCATATGAGAAAGTATATGAGAAAACATAACAATAAAATACGATAAGAAAATACGATTACGCTATATAATACTAGCTTTTATAAAACACGTGTATAGAGATTACATAACAGCCAAGGATTATAAGGATTATAATGTTAGATAAGAATATTTCTAAGAAAAGAAATGATAAAAACTGTTGGCTCCCAATCGTCTCAACAATTATTTTGTATGTGATTTTTACCCTGATTTTACAATTTTATTTTGCGATTACTTTTGAAAAAAGTCGCCAAATTGGCTTGGATATAGGGATTAGCCTGATTCTTTCTTATTTTATTTTTGGCATGAGTCGTTCAAACTTAGGCTTTTTAGCAATTCAAACCTTAATGTTTATTTTTCTATTTATGGGACATGGCACTAAAATACGTGAGTTTGGTGGTCCGCTCACCCCAACAGATATGTATGCTTTTTTTGCTCTTGTGAATATTTTAATGGGCTGGCGTTTTTGGGTGTTGATCGCTTTTTTAAGTATTGCTACAGTTATCTTGATTTATAACTTAAAGCTATTTTCACGCACAGGTGCTTTCTCTGCGCTAACTTTTATTGGGCTTATCAGCTTGTTTATTAATCAAGCTCCTATGATTACAAGCTATCTTAATAGGCATGTTGGTTATGTTGTTTGGAGCCAGCGTATTAATTATGTCAAACATGGTCCTTTTTTATACACTTTGTATGAAATCGCACGCTACTTAAGCGTTCAAAAAGAAGCTCCAACTGATGTGCAGGTCGAGAAGGCTCTTAGAGAACTCAAGCAAAAATCTCCACAAGCATTATATATAAGCCGCTATGGTGAGCAAAAACCACGCAATGTCCACCTTATCTTATTGGAAAGCTTTTGGGATCCAACTCAGCTTCCTGATATTGATTTCTCTCAAGATCCGTTCTCGCCAAGATTTAGAAAATTATGGCAAGATACGCTATCAAGCACAGCCTTATCCCCTGTTTATGGTGGCTATACCGCAAATGCTGAATTTGAAGTACTCTGCGGCTTTCCCATTGAAGATGAAGGCGTTAAATTTGAACATAGAATGAGTAATAGCAACTTACCTTGCTTACCTAATTTATTACGTGAGTATAATTATATAAGCTACGCGAGCCACCCTAATATTGCTAGTTTTTGGAATAGAATCAATGCATATAAGCAGATAGGCTTTAGTCATTCATTCTTTCTAAATGATTATAAAGAAATCGATATGGCGCAAAATGAGTTTATGAGCGATAAAGAGTTTTATAAACAAACATTTGAGTTAATTGCAAAGCATAATAAAACTCTGAGTGCAAGTGATGCGAGTAAGCCAATTTTCAACTATATGGTGACAATTTTTGGACATCTACCTTATCCTTTAACGCCTGATCGCCCCAAAGTAATCAGCTCTAAGAATGCAAGCAGCACTTTAGAGGCTTATGCAAATAATGTTTTTTATAAAACAACCGAGCTTATGGATCTTTTAGATAAATTAAAACAAGATGATCCTGATGCGCTTATCGTGATGTTTGGTGATCATCTACCTAATTTAGGTCCAAATTTTGCAAGCTATGAAAGCTCAGGATTTTTATCCGCTAATAAGAGTGAATTTACGGGATTAATGCTTAAAAATATGGTGACAACTCCGTTAATTATTTTAGATGGGCGACGCGGTGCACAAAGTGTTGGCAGTATTTCCATGGATCAATTACCGCAATTAATCTTAAAATATCTTGATTTACCTGAAAATAATTTATTGAGTTTAACCAAGAATACTCAAGATACAATACGCCCATTGCCTGGGCAGATATTGCAAATTAATAAAAATCATGCGGTAACTATCTGCCGTGAAGATGAAAGCCCTTGTACTGACCTAGAATCACATATGGACAATATTAGGACGTTAAGTATAGATATTTTTGAGGGCAAACAGCATAGTTTAAAAAGTTTAGCTCCTTAAAATATACGTATATATAAAAATATAAGAGCACATCTATGTGTGCTTTTTCTGCGTTACGCGCTTCTATTTTTAATATATATAAAATATATTTATAATATATTTTATATATCAAGCCTATCTTGAAAAATAAGGATTTTTCCCCATACTATAGGTTAATATTTTTTAAATGCAGTTATTATCAAAATTAATTTACTTTTAGGATACTTACCATGAACCAAAAAAATCACGCCAATACAAATGATCAAGTTGATGATCAACAAGTTGACGATCAAGCAGTGAGCGATCAACTAGTTGATAATCAACAGCTTTATGATCAACCTGATGATAATCATAATGTTTTGGATACATTAGGCGTTAATGCTCAAATTAGTGACGTTAACCCAAATGACCTGTCTGATCTGTCTGAATTACCTGAATTACCGAGCACTGAAGAGCTGCTTGCTCAATTAAAAATTCTAAGTGCTGAAAAAGATGCTAATTGGAATAAATATTTAAGCGCAGAAGCTGAGATGGCAAATCTACGCCGCCGTAATGAGCGTGATCTTTCTGAAGCACATAAATTTGCAGTAGATAAATTTGTGCGCGAGCTCCTCCCAATAGTTGATAGCATGGAATTAGGTATTACCGCTGCTATTAAAAATGATCATGAAACAAAAAATAATGAAAATCATGCACTAAAAGAATTTATTGTAGGTAGTGAATTACTCCATAATATGTTTGTAAGCGCACTTGTGAAATTTGGAGTTAAACTTGTTGATCCTGTCGGCGAGAAATTAAACCCTGAACGTCATCAGGCAATCACACTTCAACCAAGTGATGAATATGCATCAGGACATGTTACTCAAGTTGTTCAAAAAGGTTATCTTTTAAATGAGCGCCTAATTCGCCCAGCTATGGTTATTGTGGCACAATAATATTGTGCACAACTATAATATAAGGGGACTTCTATTAATTATATTTTTCAAGGCTTGCAATTTTATTAAAAGCGCAGTTTACATAGGTAAATGAGCATTTTAATAAAATTGCGTAACGCAGAAAAAGCAATTAATAAATGTGCCCATAAATATCATTCAAATTTCAATAAGGTCTTAATAAGTATGGCGCATTATATTTTCACCATGAATAAAGTTACCAAAATAGTGCATCCAAAGCGGGAAATTCTGAAAGAAATTTCACTTTCATTTTTTCCTGGGGCAAAAATTGGGGTGCTCGGTGTTAACGGCTCAGGAAAATCAACATTACTTAAAATAATGGCGGGAGTTGATACTGAAATTCAAGGCGAGGCGCGCTCTCACCCTGGGACTAAAATTGGCTATTTATCCCAAGAACCACAGCTTAATCCAAACAAAGATGTGCGTGGCAATCTTGAAGAGGCGATGAGTGATATTAAAAATGCACTTGCAGAGTTAGATGCCGTTTATGCAGCTTATGCCGAACCTGATGCTGATTTTGATGCACTTGCAAGCAAACAAGCCGAACTTGAAGCGATTTTAAGCACGGTTGATGGACATGCGCTTGATCGCCAATTGGAAATTGCCGCTGATGCTTTGCGTTTACCGCCAATGGACGCTGATGTTAGCGTTTTATCTGGAGGTGAGAAACGCCGTGTTGCTTTATGCCAATTGCTCTTATCTAAGCCTGATATGCTTCTACTTGATGAACCAACAAACCATTTAGATGCAGAATCAGTTGATTGGCTCGAAAGATTCTTACATGATTATCCAGGTACTGTTGTTGCGGTAACCCATGATAGATATTTTCTAGATAATGTTGCGGGCTGGATTTTAGAGCTGGATCGCGGGCGCGGCATTCCTTGGGAAGGTAACTATTCAAGCTGGCTTGAGCAAAAAAATAAGCGCCTAGAGGCTGAATCTAAACAAGAAGAATCGCATGCCAAATCAATCAAACAAGAGCTTGAATGGGTTCGTCAAAATGCCAAAGGGCGACAATCTAAATCTAAAGCACGTTTAGCTAAATTTGAAGAGCTTGAAAGCCAAGAATTCCAAAAACGCAATGAAACTATGGAGATTTACATTCCCGCAGGTCCACGTCTAGGTGATTTGGTTATTGAAGCGAATGATATCGCTAAAGGTTTTGGGGATCGCCTCCTCTATGAAAACTTAAGCTTTGATCTTCCTAAAGGTGGCATTGTCGGGGTAATTGGTCCTAATGGTGCGGGTAAATCGACATTATTTAATCTAATGACAGGTGTACTTGAGCCTGATGCTGGTATCTTTAGAGTTGGGGATACGGTTAAGCTTGCTTTTGTTGATCAAAGTCGCGATACCTTAAATGGCGACAAAACAGTGTGGGAAGAGATTTCTGAAGGCGCGGATATTATTCAAGTAGGCGCATATACCACGCCTTCACGTGCTTATTGTGGGCGTTTTAACTTTAAAGGCTCAGATCAACAAAAATTCATTAAAAATCTATCTGGAGGTGAGCGTAATCGCGTCCATCTTGCTAAAGTTTTACGCTCAGGTGGTAATGTTTTATTACTTGATGAGCCCACGAATGACCTTGATATTGAAACTCTACGCGCGCTTGAAGAAGCGGTACTTGCTTTTGCAGGTTGCGCAGTAATCATCTCGCATGATCGCTGGTTTTTAGATCGAGTGGCAACGCATATTTTAGCTTTTGAAGGTGATTCGCATGTTGAGTGGTTTCAAGGCAATTATGCGGATTATGTTGTCGATCGCAAACGACGTTTGGGAGTTGATGCAGATCAACCCCACCGCTTGAAATATAAACCAATTATGCGTTAAGGCACTTCTATAAATTTATTTTCTGCGTTATACGATCTTGTTAAAATGCTCATTTACCTATGTAAACTGCGCTTTTAACAAAATGAAGCCTTAAAAATCTAATTTATAGATGCCCCTTAAGGCACTTCTAATTTATAGAAGTTCCAAAAATAATTTATGAGACCAAGATAATGAGTGCAATGCCAATTTACTATTTTTTATGTGCAACGGCAATTATTGCGCTGATTACCTTTGGTTTACGCGCCTTGCCTTTTATTCTTGCTAAGCAAATCAAGCAAAATTTAGCCATTCGCTATTTGGGAATTTATCTTCCGCCCGCGATTATGGCACTTTTAGTCTTAAGTACACTTAAGATTGAGCTTTTTAAAAGTGCTGGAGCTATCCCTATTTATCAATTAATTGGGATAGCTGTCGTGATTGGACTACACTTATATTTTAAAAATGTATTTATTAGTATTCTTGGTGGTACTGCATTTTATATGCTACTAATCAATGGTATATAATATATATGACTGATTTTGGAGGCACTCTAATATGAAAACACCTAAACGTCTGCAACCTTTAGTTGATGAGGGCTTGATTGATGAGGTTCTAGGTCAACTCATGAGTGGCAAAGAGGCTACTGTTTATACGGTACGCTGTGGAGCACATATTCGTTGTGCTAAAGTTTACAAAGAAGCCAATCAGCGCAGCTTTAAACAAAGTGCGGCTTATTTAGAAGGGCGTAAAACTAAAAATAGCCGCCAAGCGCGCGCCTTAGAAAAAGGCAGCCGTTATGGACGCCAATTACAAGAGGAAACTTGGCAAAATTCTGAAATTGATGCTCTTTATCGTTTAGCTACTGCTGGAGTGCGCGTACCTAAGCCATATATATGTACCGATGGCGTGCTCCTTATGGATTTAGTGACCGATGAAAATGGTAGAGCCGCACCACGTTTAAATGATGTCTCGCTATCTGAAGCTGAAGCTTTAAAGCTCCATCAAATGCTCTTAGATCAGGTAATTCTCATGCTTTGTGCGGGGATGATTCATGGTGATCTTTCTGAGTATAATATTTTGGTAGATAGCGCAGGCTTAGTTATTATTGATCTTCCACAAGCTATTGATGCTGCTGGCAATAATCATGCTGAGAAAATGTTTAAGCGTGATGTAGAAAATCTAACCATATTCTTTTCCTACTTTGCCCCAGAGCTAACCGAGACACAATATGCCGCGGAAATATGGAAACTTTATGAAAGCGGTGACTTAAAACCAGATTCCGCGCTAGGGCTTACAGGTAAAGTAATTTATATTGAAAAAGAGATCGACCTAGAAGATGTGATAAAAAATATTGAAAGTGCGCAGCAAGAGGAAGATTTTAGACGAATGCTCAAAGCTGAACGTGATGCAGATGAATAATACATACTCTTGCAGCAGAA
>BHEQ01000016.1 GCA_003864535.1 Gammaproteobacteria bacterium | reverse complement strand
ATTTTTATTTTTGCAATCGCTCTAGCGGCAGGATTACGTTTCTATCCCAATATAATGATTAAGGGCTTTATTGGTTTTGGAAGAATTATGGATGCTGGGATTAAACTAGTACTTGTTTTTTCTATTGTTGAATATTTTACACATGTTTTTTCAACATCTCTAATAGGTTGGGGTTTTGATCCCATCATCGCAGATGAGGTAGACCAAATGCGTGCTTTAGAAACAGCAGGTTATATCGGTATTATGCTCGCAGGTGCTTTTCCTATGGTTTATTTGTTAAGAAAATACTTAGGTAAACCTTTAGAAGCATTAGGCGGAAAAATTGGTTTAAGCGCATCAGGTAGTGCGGGAATGCTCGCAACAATAGCTAATATTTTGGCGATGTTCCGTTTAGTTAAATTTATGCGCCCTAAAGATAAAGTGATTAATATCGCCTTTGGTGTGTGTGCTGCATTTTTATTAGGCGACCATTTATCTTTTTCTGCTAATGTTCAACCCAATTTAATCTTACCGATTTTAATTGGTAAGATTAGTGCAGGTATTATCGCTATTGGATTAGCCTACTGGCTAGCTGTTCCTCCTGCAATCAAGCTTGAAAAAGAAGATCGCGCCGCAGGGATAATTGGTGAGAAAGAATATTTAGAGTAATAATTAAAAATGAGAACTCCAAGCATAGCCCCTTTTTCAGCTACCGCATACCATGGCAAAATGGCGCAGGAAAAAGGTGCATCTCATTTATATTTGCTTGGTTTGGATTTTGGCTCAACTACAAGTAGTGCGTTAATTGCACAAGCAAAAATAGAAGGAGAAAGTGTACAAGGGCACTTACGCTTGGGAGATACACAGATTATCTACCGTTCTAAAATTGTTTTTACGCCATTTATTAATACGCCAAGCCTGCCAAATGAAAATAAAATTGATGCAGATTGCGTGCGCCAAATGATCCAAACATGGCTCAAAGAAAGTGGCTTTACTCCTGAAGATTTTTTTGCAGGCGGGGTGATGATCACAGGTTTAGCCGCACGTAGCCATAATGCACATGTTCTAGCTGATCTTATTAATCAGCAAATTGGCGAGGTTTTAATTGCCACAGCGGATGATCCATGTCTTGAGTCATGGCTTGCATTTATGGGAAGTTGCGCCGCTCTTAGCCGCTTTCATGCTCATCAATTGATCTTAAATTTAGATATTGGTGGCGGCACAACAAATCCTGCACTTGGTCTAAATGGGCAAGTATCGGCAACTGGCTGTTATTTTATTGGTGCACGGCATTTTAAGTTTAGTGCAGGGACTTATAAAATAATTGCGTTAACGCCCGAAGCGCAGCAGTTATTACAGCATTTAAATATTCATAAAAAAGAAGGTGATACTTTAGATAAAGCTGAGTGCAAACGTATTATTGATCAATATATTAAGGCGTTACGTGCGATTGCTTTAGGTGATACGCAATTTTTTAAAACATCTGCATGGAAGGATGTTGCTCAACAAGTTTTTAATTTAGATTGCATAAATTTAGATCAAAAACCTGCTGCAAAAATCACTTTTTCAGGTGGAGTCGGTGAATTGGTATATCAATTTGCTGATGCAAAGACAAATACAAAGACAAATACAAATGTGCAAAATGATTTACAAAATAGCGTTTTATCATCCACAATGTTGCCATCCACAACTTATTTTGGCGATTTTGGCATTGATTTAGCGTGTGCGATTGTTGATGATCCTATTTTAAACCTAGATATTCATCAATTTGTTCCTGAAAATAAAGGACGTGCAACTGTTTATGGACTAACTTTGCATAGTACGGAGGTTTCTGGTTCCAGCTTATATTTACCTAATCCAAATATATTGCCTTTACGCAATCTTCCAATTCTTGCAAGCATCTCCGAATCAGCAGATAACATAACGCTTAAACAAACAATCTTGCAATTTACCCATCGTGCATGGCATGCGCACGGTGGATGCTTGCAATTATTGCCAAGCACGGATGCTACAAACAAAACAGATATTAGGGCGTTAGGTCAAAATATTGCAGCAGCATTCACCTGTGCGATAACAGAATATGCTGCAACAGGAATACATTTAATTAATGGGCTAGAAAATTCATTACCTGCTGATCTAACTCAGGTTTTAGTTATTTTAATCTCAGAAAATGCAGGGAAGACTTTAGGTCAATATGCAACTAATTGGGGGAGCTTACCGATTAATCTGATTGTTATTGATGAGATATCTGTTAGACGCGCTAATTTTATTAATATTGGCAAACCCTACCAATCTATCGTACCTATTGCTTTTTATGGAATTCAATAAATTGTAACTGCTCAGCAGTCTTAACATATTCATTTTTATAAACTGCATATTAAATAATATGACTTTAAATGCTGAATCTGATATGCCACTTTATTTAATTACACCCCCCCCTAAATCCCCCTTAGCAAGGGGGACTTACTTCTCCCCTTCGCATTCGCAGGGAGGAGCTGTAAAAATCCCCATGCTAATTTTACTGAGTAGTTACAATATTTATTTAACAAGGAGTAAATTTATGGCAGCTTCACTTAGTCAAGCAGAACTAGATGCAATTGTTTCCAATGTAATTAAGCAACTCTCTGCAACAAAGGCTGCAACAAAGGCTGTAACAAAGGCAGAAAAAGCTCCAATTTCTGAGTCAAGCTTAGTCGCAGATCCAATTCAAGGTCTATTTGATTTATTGCCAATTAATCAGATTATTGTCCCACCTATTCGCGAGTTACCAAGCTATCAAATCAGCTTATTAGATCGTGAGTATAATTTCCGTGATTTAAAGCAGCTGTTAGGTTTTGCTGATGTGAGTAAAGCTGGAGATCGTGTTGCAGGGCTAGCTGCTCCTGATGAGGCAACACGCGAAGCTGCGCGTTCTGCGCTGTCTGATTTAACCTTGCAGCATATTTATGATCATCCATTTGTAAATTCTAAAGGTCTGATTGATGATGTATTACGCGTCAATTATCAGATTGATTTAGAAGTATTTCTAGAGATTTCAACATTGACAGTAGGTCAATTAAAAGATCATTTAATGAAATCTAATCCACAAGAAGTACGTCGCATTGGGCGTGCTTTAACAGGGGTGATGGCAGCAGCTTTGGCTAAATTACTCGATGTACATGAGTTGATTTTTCTAGCCAAAAAGCTAAAAACAGGGGCAAACGCTAAAGCACGTACTATGCTCGGTTTGCCCCAAACACTCTCTTCACGTTTACAGCCAAATCATCCAACCGATAATTTAAGTGGAGTCACAATGCTCGTCTATACAGGACTGAGTATGGGGAGTGGCGATGCGATGTTTGGTTTAAATCCTGCTAATGATACCGTGGAAAATATCAGTGCACTTTTAGTTCATTTAGATAAATTGCGTCGTGAGATTGGAGTGCCAACGCAAATTTGTGTGCTTTCACACATCAAAACCCAGTTACAATGTTTAGAAGAGGGTGCACCCGTTGAGATTATGTTCCAAAGCCTAGCAGGAACGGATGCGACTTTAACAGAGGAGTTTGATTGTACTGTTGATTTATTAGATAAAGCCTATCAAACAATGGCAGCAAAAGGCCCGTTAAAAGATATCGCAGAAAACTGGATGTATTTTGAAACAGGACAAGGCAGTGAAGTGAGCTATGGTAAGCATGATGGAATGGATATGGCGACCTGTGAAGCTTTATGTTATGGCTTAGCACGCCGCTGGCGACCTTTTATGGTCAATAATGTGACTGGTTTTATTGGACCTGAAACACATCTGGATAATTTTGAGATGATTTACTCCAATCTTCAAGATCATTTTATGGGCAAGCTTTTAGGTTTGCCGATGGGAATGGCACCGTGCTTTACTTTGCATTCAAAAGTGACTACTGAAGGTCAGCAAATGGCGACAGAGCTACTTGCAGCGGCGGGATGTAATTTTTATATGGATGTATATTTAAATACCGATCGGATGCTTGCCTATTTTGATACCAGCTCTCATGATGATCAAACCCTGCGCGAGATTCACGGCTTGCGTCCAGCTCCTGAGTATTTACGCTGGGCAATCACACGCGGTATTTTTATCGAAAATGAGCAAGGACAGGTTTTGCGTGGACCAAATTGGGGTAATCCACGTATTTTTTGCCCATCTGATAGCGAGTTTCAGCGTCTTACTGAGTCTCTACCAGCATCTTATGGGTATGATAATGCAGGTCCGCGCCCAGCCAATAAAGTGACGCGTTTAGTCAAAGCTAATCAATCTATCGCGCGTGAGGCAATTTATTGTGAAATTAGAGCGACGGAACTTGGAAATATTAAGCTAAGAGCACTTCCAACAGGTGCAGTGAGTAAGGAATCACACTTAAACGATCCTGATTTGGGCGCACATATCGCGCAGCAGGCACTTGCAAATTTAAGTGCGGAGCATAAAGATGTTCAAATTGTAATTTCAGATGGCTTAAGCGCAGAAGCGGTGCATCATAATATTCCTGAGCTGCTCCCTGTATTAACCGATGGCTTTAATGCGCATAAATTAAGTTGTGGTGAGCCAATTTTAGCGCCTTATGGACGCGTTAAATTAGCGGAATCAATAGTAGATGCGCTTGCTCCAAAAGTTGTAGTTCTCTTAATTGGTGAACGCCCAGGTGGAGATGCACTCGCATCTAGGAGTATGTCGGCGTATATTTGTTTCTCACTTGTAGATTCAAACAATAAAGAATCTGCTGTTCGATATAGCGGCAATCCTGATATTAAATATGAATTTACGCTGATTACCAATATTTATTCAGGCGGAATCCCCCCTGTTGAAGCTGGTAGCGTGATTGTCGAGAAGGTGTTAGAAATTCTTAAACACCAAGCAGCAGGCAATCGTTTGGAGAATATTAAAAGAACAAATCTCAATCCCTTCGCAGGAGAGGAGCTGTAAAAGTCCCATAATATGGAGTGTTCCTTTTAAAGGGCACATCTAAGTGTGCTTTTTCAGCTGACACGATATTATTAAAATGCTAATTTACTTCAGTAAACTGCGCTTTTAATAATATCGCAAGCCTTGAAAAATCTAATTAATAGAAGCCCCTTATCATTATTGTAACTACTCAGCAGTCTTAATATATTAATTTTTATAGACTACATGTTAAATAATGATGACTTTAAATGCTGAATTTGACATTCCGCTCTATTTAATTACACCCACCTAAGTCCCCCCTTTGCAAGGGGACTTACTCCTCCCCTTGAAAAGGGGGAGGTTGGGAGGGGGTGTTTTTTTAGCTGCTGAGTAGTTACCCATTATTTAATATTAAAGATGTAGTATATGAAAACAACTATGTTAATTCTGCTGAGTAGTTACAAATTTTTGAGGTGTGCACAAATAAGGTCTTAGCAGGAAGCAATTTATAAAAGTGCCCTAACTGTATTAATTAATAAGGAAGCAATAATGACTAAATCTTGGCAATTAAAGAGCGTTGGAATTGATATTGGCACAACAACTTCTCAAGTTATTTTCTCAAACTTAGAGGTGATCAATCGTGCCTCAGCCTCGCAAATTCCAAGTTATGAGTTCTCTAAACGTGAAATTACCTATGTAAGTGAAGCAATTGCAACTCCAATTGATTTTGAAGGTCATCTGCATGAGCATCAATTAAAGCAATTTATTCTAGCTCAATATGCAAACGCTGGGATCAATCTAGATGAGATTGACTCAGGTGCGATCATTATTACAGGTGAATCATCCAAAGCTAGGAATGCCCGTTTAGCAATTATGCAACTAGCTGAATCTTTAGGAGATTTTATTGTTGCAACCGCAGGTCCACATTTAGAATCGGTTATCGCTGGGCAAGGTTCTGGTGCTTACGCTTATTCTAAAACCCATAATGCTCGTGTTTTAAATATTGATATTGGCGGTGGCACCTCAAATTATGTTGTTTTTGAAGCAGGGCGCATTGTTGCAACTGCTTGTTTAAATGTTGGAGGGCATTTAATTGAATTAGATGCTTTTGGTAAAATAAAGAACTTGCATAAACCCGCGGCATTGATCGCACATGCTTTATTTGGTGAGATTAATCCCACTGATTTATCCATCCCGCGCATTATCGAAATTACCGCAACAATGGCGCAATTAGTATATGAGAGCGCAATTGGAGGCACGCACTTGCAAGAATTATCTAAAGCATTATTAATGAGCGCTCCTTTATTTAATGAAGCTGAATATAAACCGTATGATGTTGTTTTTATTTCTGGTGGAGTTGGCTTATGTTTTTATGAAAAACAATTACCTACTTTTGACAAATTCAATGATATAGGTCCACTTTTGGCGCATTGCTTACGCAATAATAAAGAGTTTATGCAGCTAAATTTAAAAGAACCAAAGCAAACCTTAAGAGCTACTGTAATTGGTGCGGGTGCATATACTTTATCTCTATCTGGATCAACTATTTGGCTTGATTTAAATAATCTGCCCTTGCGTAATATCCCTGTAATTCATGCACTGTTAGATGATGAGCACGCAGATAATAATATCAATAATCTGGCTGATGCTTGGCAATTAGCAGGAATGCGGATGGATCTTGATCTAAATCAGGATTTATATGCGCTTTATCTTCCAAAATCTATCGCAACATCTTACAGTAGCGTTTTGGAATGTATTACGGCAATTACTACATTTGCGCAAAATAATAATAATTCCAACCATCCTTTATTGATTTTGTGTGTTCAAGATATGGGGAAAATATTGGGATTATTATTAAAAAAATATATTCCTAATCGAGCTTTTGCGGTTATTGATGAAATTCAAACTCATGCTGGCGATTATATTGATATTGGTCAAACACTTAAAGGTAGCGAAATACTTCCTGTCACCATAAAATCTTTGGCATTTCCAAGTTAGGAATTTACTTTTGGGGGCTTTTATAAATTAGATTTTTCAAGGCTTGTGATATTTTTAAAAGCGCAGTTTACCTAGGTAAATGAGCATTTTAACAATATTGCGTAACGAGGAAAAAGCAATTTATAGAAGTGCCCTTTTATTATTGCCATTTTTTGTTAACGCTTTTTCTTGTTGAGCTTTATAGTGAAAAGTATTTTAAGAGTAGTTTGTTTTAAATATTATTATGTAATTTTTATTGGGATATAAACATGAAATTAAAAGCAAATTTATTTGGTCAAACGTATCAATTTAAAGATGTAAAAGAGGTTCAAGCCAAAGCTAGTGATCTTAGATCTGGTGATATGCTCGCAGGAGTCGGCGCAAAAAGTGCGCGCGAACGCGTTGCCGCTAAATATGTACTTTCGCAAATGAGTATTGCTGATGTTTATAATAACCCTGTAATACCTTATGAATTAGATTGTGTTACACGCATTATTTGTGATGATATTAATATTTCGTCTTATATGAAAATCCAAAATATGACGATTGGTGAATTACGTGAATATATCTTATCGGACAAGACAGGTATTGAACAAATTGAATTTTTACGCAAAGGCTTAAGTTCTGAAGTAATTGCAGCGGTAACAAAATTATGCTCTAACCATGATTTAATTTATGGCGCTAAAAAAATCCCAGTGATTAAAAAAGCTAATACCACTCTTGGATTGGAAGGAAGGCTAGCTTCACGCCTTCAGCCTAATGATACTCGTGATAATCTCGATAGCATTCGCGCTCAAATTTTTGAAGGATTATCCTACGGCATGGGCGATGCCGTTATCGGTATGAATCCTGTTACGGATAATGTGGAAAATACGCGGCGTATTTTGGATACGATCTACGATATTATCGACACTTACAATATCCCCGCCCAAGGCTGCGTTTTAGCGCATATTACAACGCAAATGGAAGCAGTGCGCCAAGGTGCGCCTTCAGGCTTGCTTTTCCAAAGTATTTGCGGCTCCGAAAAAGGCTTAACAGAATTTGGCGTTACCCTTGAAATGCTAGATGAAGCCGCTGAAGTTGGACGGAGTATGAGCAAGATTGCAGGAGCTAATCATCTTTATTTTGAAACAGGACAAGGCTCGGCATTATCGGCAGATGCGCATTTTGGTGCAGATCAAATGACTTTAGAAGCACGCAATTACGGGCTTGCACGCCATTATGATCCATTTATCGTTAATACAGTCGTAGGCTTTATCGGTCCTGAATATTTATACAATGATCGTCAGATTATCCGCGCAGGGCTTGAAGATCACTTTATGGGTAAGCTTTCTGGGCTTTCTATGGGGGTTGATTCGTGTTACACCAATCATGCTGAAGCTGATCAAAATTCAAATGAGAATTTAATGGTTTTGCTCGCAACAGCAGGGGTTAACTTTTTAGTTACGATGGGGTTAGGGGATGATATTATGCTTAATTATCAAACAGGTGCATTTCATGATGTCGCCACCTTGCGCCAAGTAATGAACACGCGTCCCGCTCCTGAATTTGAAGTTTGGCTCGAACACATGGGAATCATGCGCGATGGGCGTTTAACCGATATTGCAGGTGATGCATCTATTTTCTTTAAGTAAGTGAGCGATTATGAATCAGCAGCAAATTACCGAAATTATTCAAGCTGTGTTAGCTAAGCTTGATCAACAGGCTGAGCCTGAGCAACAGGCAGCACCAAATCAACAGGCAGCACCATATCAACAGGCTGAGCCTGATCACCCAAGCGCAACAAAAATAAATTCTGATGATGGAGTTTTAGCCGATCTTGGTGCTAGTAGTGTGCGTCAATGGGTTGGTGTACAAAATCCGCATAAACGCGAGGTTCTAGAAGAGCTTTTAAAAGCAACAGGGGCAAGAGTTGCTGCAGGTCGTGTTGGAACACGTTTACGTACCCAATCTTATTTACGTTTTTTAGCAGATCATGCACGCTCTAAAGATACTGTTTTACAAGAAATACCCAAAACATGGATTGATCAAACTGGACTATTAGAAGTGCAAAGTAGGGCTTGTAATAAAGATGAGTATTTAACTCGTCCAGATTTAGGGAGACGTTTAAGTGACGAATCTGTCCAGTCTATTTTAGCGCAATGTAAACACGATATTGATGTGCAAGTTATTGTTTCAGATGGATTATCAACAGAAGCATTAACGGCTAATTTTGATGAGATCCTACCTCCTTTACTTAAAGGACTAGAGTCCGCTAAATTAAGCGTGGGAACACCATTTTTCGTGCGCTACGGACGCGTAAAAATAGAAGATCAAATAGGTGAGTTGCTCAAAGCAAAAGTAGTGATTTTGCTGATAGGGGAGCGTCCAGGGCTTGGGCAATCAGAATCCCTATCGTGCTATATGATTTATAGTCCTTGTGTTGCCACAACAGTTGAGGCAGATCGCAACTGTATTTCTAATATTCATCAAGCAGGAACTCCACCAGTTGAAGCTGCCGCAGTAATTATTGATCTAGCGCAAAGAATGCTTAAATATCAATCTTCAGGCATCAATCTAAATAAAATTAACCAAAAATAAGTGTATGATCAAGTAGGACTTATAAAAGGACTTATAAAAATTACTTTAAATGTCTATATAAAGAGGATTTAAAATGTCTATTTTAGAAAAAATTCAAGCGAATGTAACCTCGGTTAGGCTCATTGCATCTATTGCCCCAGATTTTAAAAAAGTACTTAAATTAGCATCTCATATTAATAGCTTGGGCATAATTTGTGCAGATTCTGATGATATAGCTTATATCGCAGCGGATGAGGCAACTAAGCAAGCTGATGTTGAAGTAGTATTTGGTCGATCTTTATATGCTGGAGCTGCACATTCTCCTTCTCCAAGTTCAGGCGAGGTTATGATTATGCTCGGTGGAACAAATCCCGCCGAGGTTCGAGCAGGGCTTGATACAATGATTGCGATGATTGAGCAAGGGCCTGGTTTTACTTGGGCAGATGATCAAAAAAAAGTTGCTTTCTTAGCGCATGTGATCTCAAGCGCAGGTAGTTATTTATCAGCTCAAGCAAATATCGCGCAAGGATCATCACTTGCTTATTTGATTGCACCTCCTTTAGAAGCTACATTTGGAATTGATGCCGCCTTAAAAGCTGCAAGTGTCCAGTTAGCACTATATATCCCTCCCCCGTCTGAAACTAACTATTCAGGCGCATTTCTCTCTGGCGATCAGGCAGCTTGTAATGCTGCATGTGAGGCTTTTTCTTTATCAGTGATTGATATTGCTGCTCACCCAATTAAGTGTGGTTAATTATGAAAAATAAGATCAATGCATTAGGATTTATAGAAGTTATAGGTTTAGCCGCCGCCATAGAAGCTGCTGATTCTATGCTTAAATCTGCAAATGTACGCCTATTAGCCACGCATCAAACTGATCCTGCTATGATCACCGTGATTGTAGAAGGCGACTTAGCCGCTTGCCGCGCCGCAATTGATGCAGGTGTTGGCGCAGCTTCTCGGATTGGCACCGTGCTTAGCCAAAAAGTTATTGGTCGCCCAACTTATGATTGCGAAGAAATGGTTACAAGCCTACTTGCACGCTCTAATGATCCATCTTGGCGTATCGAAATGACTCCATCAAAACTGGCTCCGCCAGACCTGACTCAACCAGACCTGACTCCGCCAGACCTGACTCCGTCAGATCTAACTCAACCAGAGCCAGCTTCAGTTGAAACAGAAGACCTAACTCAGCCAGACCTGTCTCAGCCAGAGCTAACTTCACCAGAGTCAGGTTCTATTGAGTTAGATCCTAAATCAAATGATAAAGATCTTTTAGATTTTATTCAAGAATCTAAGTCAGGTCTACTTCTTACAGAAATAACTAAAAAATTTCCAAAAATGAATGACTTTAGAAAACGCTTAAGCCGCTTGGTTAACACTAATCAGCTCGTTCTAAAAAGAAATCGCTATTTTACACCTCATCAAGAATAATTTTATATGACTTGCAGCGTAAAATAAATAAAGAGATATTAAATGGATATTGTTCAAAAAGTACAAGATGCGGGGGTTGTTGGTGCTGGTGGCGCAGGTTTTCCCACGTATATTAAGCTCAAAGCTCAGGCTGAAATTTATTTAGTTAATGGTGCTGAATGTGAGCCTTTACTTAAAGTTGATCAACAAATGGCAGCGCGTGATGCACATTTGTTATTGCGTGGGCTTGAACTTGCCATGCAAGCAACTAAGGCAGTTGAGGGTATTATCGCTTTAAAAGCTAAATATAAAGAAGCAATCGCGATGATCACGCCTTTGCTACCAGATAATATGCGCATTCATATTTTAAAAGATGTCTATCCTGCTGGAGATGAGGTCATAACTATTTGGATGGCAACAGGACGGCGCGTGCCTCCAGCGGGTCTTCCTTTAGATGTTGGCGTGATTGTAAGTAATGTACAAACCCTAATCAATGTTGCTAAAGCTGTTGATACAGACCAAAATGTTACACAGCGCGTACTTACAGTTACAGGCGCAGTTAAAAACCCAATAACGCTAAGCTTGCCTATTGGTACGTCGTATCGTGATGCTTTAAATCTTGCAGGAGGATCAACTCTTAGTGATGGGAATGTCGCCTTTTTAAATGGCGGTCCTATGATGGGCAAACTAATGGATAGCCTCGATGTGCCAATTACCAAAACAACTGGCGGTTTAATTGCGTTACCTAAAGATCATATTTTAATAAAAAGGCGGACCACAGATATCGCCTCTATCATGAGTATGGCAAGAACAGTGTGTGAGCAGTGTGTGCTGTGTACCGAGATGTGCCCACGTCACCTTATCGGGCATGAATTACCGCCGCATTTAATCGTGCGCTCTGTTAATTATAATCATTTAGCTGATCCAAGTGTTTTGCTTTCAGCCTTAACTTGCTCTGAATGCGGTATTTGCGAGGCTTACGCCTGCCCAGTTGAGATATCTCCCATGCGTTTAAATCAAGAGCTCAAACAAACGCTGCGTGCAAAAGGGGCGCGTTATAGCGCACCTATTCGTGATGTTGATCCAATGATAAATTCACGCTTTGTGCCTATTCCACGTTTAATTTCACGGATTGATGTCGATGCTTATAATGTAAAAGCACCTTTTATTGAACATGATTTTAAGCCCGCTTATGTTACGATTTTATTATCGCAACATATTGGTGCTCCAGCTCAAGCAATTGTTAAAGTTGGTGATAGAGTTAGCAAAGGACAATGTATTGGTATTGCTAAAGAAAATGCATTAAGCGTACCTGTTCATGCGAGTATTTCAGGATTAATTAGTGTGGTTGATGAGTTAGGAATTAAAATTGATGCAGCATAAATATGCAGCTAAGCGTACTAACGCAGAAAATAACGCAGAAAAAAGCACAAATAGAAGTGTCCATGTTTGAAAATTTAAGGATAAATTATGTTTTATGCAATCGGTCTTGTAGAGTTAAGTAGTATTGCTAAGGGAATTGCTGTGGTTGATGCAATGCTTAAAGCTGCTGAAGTTGAGTTATTAGTTGCCAAAAGTATTTGTCCTGGAAAATATATTGCGATGGTTAATGGTGATGTCGCAGCTGTGAGTCAAGCGGTTGATATTGCGAAAAAAGCAGGTGGACATTTATTGGTTGATCACTTTGTAATTCCAAATATTCATCCATCAATCATGCCCGCAATTAGCGGTGTTACTGAGGTTGATGTGGTTAATGCAATCAGTGTAATTGAAACTTATAGTGTTGCTACAGCAATAGAAGCTGCAGATGCGGCGGTGAAAGCTGCATCAGTCATTCCAATTCGGATTCATATGGCATTTGGAATAGGCGGTAAATGTTATTTTGTTCTAAATGGTGATGTCGCTGCAATTACTGCTGCTACTGAGATTGCGGTAGAAGTTGCAAGTGCGAAGGGGTTGTTAGTTCAATATTCCATAATCCCACGCCCAGCACCTGCATTAATTAAAACCCTGATTTAATGATATAAGCTATCTATGAGCAAAGTCAAATTGTAGCTATGATTTAAAGATTTTTTGCCATATTTTGTTATAAACTTACACTGAAGCAGCATAAGATAAGTCGTAAGATTAAATTTGCAATGAGAGGATAAAAATGACCCAAGTAAAAGAGCGTATTATTCAAGAATTTGTACCAGGAAAACAAGTCACTCTGGCGCATCTAATCGCCCATCCATCTCCTGATCTTGCTAAAAAAATTGGCGTTCCAAACGCAGAAGCTATTGGCATCATGACCCTAACTCCTGGGGAGACCGCGATGATTGCTGGTGATATCGCCTCAAAAGCTGCCTCCATTGAAATTGGATTCTTAGATAGATTCTCAGGCGCATTGGTGATAAGTGGCTCGGTAGGCTCAGTTGAAGAGGCACTTAATCAAACCATTAGAGTATTACAAGCTAATTTAGACTTCACCATTTGCAAGATAACGCGAACCTAAGATCATATTAATACTTTGTATTATCAGGACAAAATGAGAGACTCACATAGCAACGATAAATTTATATTTTTAGGAGGCATAGAAGCTGGTAAAACCACTCTTTTTAATGCGCTCCTTGGGATAGATATTGCGGCTACAAAAACTCAATCTTTAAATTTTGAAGACAAATTGATTGATACACCAGGAGAATTTTTTAGTCATCCGCGCCTTTATAGTGCTTTAATTACCACGACAATTGATGTGGATACTATTGTTTATGTACATCCTGCGAATGTCTTTGAATATCGTATGCCTCAAGGTTTATTAGAGATTTATGCTGATAAAACCATACTGGCGGTAATTACTAAAATTGATTTGGAAGATGCCGATCCACAGCGTGTTAAGCAAATATTGCTCGATAATAATTTTAGAGGTGAGATTTTAATGGTCTCAGCTTATCAGCTTGAAACACTTGAAACACTTAGATTACAGTTAAATTTGCCGCAGGTTATAGCTACATTACATAAGCATGGCACTGATGCAAATTTATTAAAAAATTAAATAAAGAATTAAATAAAGAATTAAATAAATAAAGAATTAAATAAGGTATTAAATTAAGGGAAAATAAAGATGAGAAAAAAATTAATTACAGGTGACACTATTCGTGAATTGAAAGTTAAGCAAGAAACTAGCATTAATGCTTATCCTCGGAGTAATTTTCTTGTAACTCCTGAGGCATATACAGTTGCTAAAGAACTTAAAATCACGATTATTGAAGATGAGACTTTAGTCCCAACTTGTACTCAAGCTATCGCTCCTAAGTCTGTATTAAACCTAAGGGAGATAATTGTTGCGCAACTGCCAATAGAGCATAAAAATAATGAGGCTTTGATTGAGCAATTAATATCTAAAGTACAAACTCAAGGTGGGGCATTTACGCCTAATTCCCAAGCTCAGCCAAGCACACAAGCAAATAATCTTGCTGCAACTGCTGCGAATAATTCTGATTTATATCAAAGTGAAATAGCCGCTAGTGGCGTTAAAGTTGTTAAAGGTCAAAGTGTTAATTTCAGCCTCTTTACTGGTTCAAATAATCCAAAAAGCTCAGGTAAAAAAGATAGCGTAGGCGTAGTTGAAGTAATTGGTGCTGCGGATAACTCGCCCATGGCAGCAGGTTTTATGGAATGGGATGATTGCTTTTTTCCGTGGACTTTAACTTATGATGAGGTGAGCTATGTGATTGAAGGTGAACTGCATATCCGCACCAATGGACAAACCCTAATTGCCAAAGTTGGAGACGTTTTATTTATCCCTAAAAACAGCAGCATTGAATTTGGAACGCCAACACATGTACGTTTCCTTTTTGTTGCGCATCCTGCTAGCTGGGCTGACTAATAGATATCCGAAATAGATATCCTAAATAGATATCTGAATAAGTATATAAAATAGGTTGTTATGAAAGAGAAAAGTAAAACATATATCACTGAAAGCTGGCTGCGTGAAAAATACAGCCTCGCCCATGGCACTGAAATTCATTTGCCTATCAACTCTGTACTAACGCCTTCCGCGCATGATTTATTAACAGATCGCAAGATTGCACTTAAGTTTATAGATGAGCAAGGGCAGGTATTTGTTGAAACAAATCAAGTAAAACAAATAAATGGAAGCTCTGAAAATATACTAAAAAAAGTTCATGCCCTAACAAGTGATGATCAAAGACATACCACGCATTGCGTTTTATGCCAGCAAGCAACATCTAAAAAACCTGAAACACTTACCCATTTAAATGCTGATACCTTAATCTCTAAAAATGATCCGCGGATCAAGTTTAGAAGTGAGATGGACGAGGCAATTGCCTTAGCGATTTTTATACAAACAGAATTACAAGATAGCTGGCCTAAGTCTTTTAGTTTATGGCTTGCTGATTGTCGCTCAGCTTTGGGTAATATCATGAAATCTGAAGTTACCAATATCCCCATGCTCGCGATTATGATGGGTGAATTTGATGATGCCGCAATCCATAAAATGTCACATAATCCTTTGAAATATATTGGTTATGATCATATCGTGCCAGATGCAAAATTTGGTAAAACCGTAGCTAAGCTTAATTTATTACGCACTAAAATCCGCGCAGTAGAAACCACTGCGGCAAGCGTTTTTATCTTGCGCGATTTTGTGGTTGAACGCCCAGATATTATGCAAGCTCTAAATCGCCTAAGTAGTGCCG
>BHEQ01000015.1 GCA_003864535.1 Gammaproteobacteria bacterium | reverse complement strand
CGGCAAAAGTGCTTAATAAATAGTAGAGTAAATATTTTTTCATAGAAAACCAAGTAGTTGTTAGAAAGTAAGCGTAGATGATATATGTATATCCTATACGCAGTATATTCTATACGAAGTATATTCTATACGTTTCAATATATACGCGTGCAGATAATATCAATTAATAAGCACATCTAAATTCAATTATATTTGATGATGCTCTATTTGTATCACCGCCATAGTAGCCATGTTGTTAAAAACAATACAACAAAACCAATCAATTAGATGTATGATATGGCGATTATTTTTATCTCTATTCACATCTATATTTGGGCGCAATTATGTCTCACGATAACTTTTCAAAAACGGCGGCTTTTATTTGGTCGGTTGCAGATTTACTGCGCGGTGATTTTAAGCAATCCCAGTATGGGCGGGTTATTTTACCGTTTACGTTATTGCGTCGCCTTGAGTGCGTGCTTGAAGGCAGCAAGGCTGATGTTTTAGCGCAGGTTTTAACGCTTAAAAGTTCACCATTACCTGAAGATGCGCAAGAAAAAATGTTATTAAACGCCACGAAAGGGCTGGCGTTTTTTAACAGCTCACCGATGAATCTGAGCAATATTGGGCAGAACGATATTAAGGATAATCTCGAGAATTATCTGGCGTGTTTTTCAAAAGATGCGCGTGAGATATTTGAGCATTTTAAGTTTACTGAATTTTTAGGTCTGTTAGATGATGCTAATTTATTGTTTAAAGTGGTTGAGAAATTTGCCAGCACAGATTTAAGTCCGCAAATAGTTTCAAATCACAGTATGGGCTTGGTTTTTGAGGAGTTAATCCGCCGCTTTGCGGAGAGCTCAAACGAGACCGCAGGCGAGCACTTTACCCCGCGTGATATCGTGCGTTTAAGCACAGCTTTGGTTTTTATCCAAGATGATCAGGCACTCTCTCAAGACGGTGCTATTCGGACTATTTATGATCCCACCGCAGGCACGGGCGGTTTTTTGTCCTCGAGTGCGGAATATATGTATGAGCTTAATCCGAGCGCGATCATGTGCGCTTTTGGGCAGGAACTTAACCCAGAATCCTACGCTATTTGTAAGGCGGATATGTTGATTAAGGGGCAAGATGTTACGCGCATTAAGCTCGGCAATACCTTATCTAACGACCAGCTCCCGACTGAAAAATTTAATTATATGCTGTCAAATCCGCCTTTTGGTGTGGATTGGAAGAAAATTGAAGGTGAGATCAACGCCGAGCATACGGTTAGCGGTTTTAATGGGCGTTTTGGCGCAGGTTTACCGCGCGTTTCTGATGGTTCATTGCTGTTTTTATTGCACTTAATTAGCAAGATGTCTCCTGCCCAAAATCCGCAAAATCTACAAAATCTTGATGATATCCAAAATAGCGGCAGCCGTATTGGGATCATCTTAAATGGTTCGCCGCTGTTTACGGGCGGTGCTGGCAGTGGCGAGAGTGAAATTCGGCGGTATATTTTAGAGCATGATTTACTAGAAGGCATTATTGCGCTGCCAACAGATATGTTCTACAACACTCCTATCGCCACCTATGTGTGGATTTTATCCAATCATAAATCAGCGCAACGCCGTGGTTTAGTTCAATTAATTGATGGCACGCACTTATCTGAAAAAATGCGTAAATCATTAGGTTCAAAACGCAATATCATGAATGCTGCGCATATTGCGCTGATCACCCAAACTTTTGGCGCATTTACCGCCATAAACGCAACGCCTTTAGATCAATTGGGGCTTGCTAAAGTGCTTGAGCAAAAGTCAAATCGAGGGCGGCAATCTAGCAGCACTAAAGTTGAGATACCCAAAACCTTTGCGAGCAAAATCTTTAAGAGTACCGATTTTGGCTATCGCCGTTTAACGATTGAGCGTCCTTTGCGTTTATCAAGCCAGATAAGCGATGTTGCAATTGCCTCTTTACGTTTTGCGCCCAAACCGTTTCATGCCCCGATGGCGCGTTTATTTGCTGAATTTGGCACGCAGTGGCAACACGATATTTATGCGGATTTCTCAAACATAAGCGCAGCTGCACGCGCCTTGATTAAAGCTGAATTTCCTGAGATTAAAGAAGCGTATATTAAAGATTTGCTTGATGCCAAATTATGGTGCACACAACTGAAGCTGATGAAAAAAGCGGTGCTGATTCAAACTGGATTTGGCACAATATGTGGCGGTAAAGAATCGATAAGTGATGACTTTAATGAGTTTAAAATCAGCTTAGCCAAGGTACTTAAGGCCGCCTCTATTGATCTTGAGGCTAAAGAGCGCAAACAGTTTATTGATGTCATCACCACCAAGAATCCAGCGGCGCAAGCGGTCATTAAAAAAACAATGAAAGAACAGGCTAATCCTTTATATGGCAAGTTTGCGCATCAAGGTAAAGTTGTTGAATTTGAAACAGATAGCGATCTGCGCGATTACGAGAATGTCGCGCTTAATCCTGATATCCCAACGCCTGATCTTATTGCAAGCTACTTTAAGCGCGAAGTTGAACCACATGTGAGCGATGCGTGGATAAACCCAGATAAGCGCGATGCTCAAGACGGCGAGATTGGCATTGTGGGTTATGAGATTCCGTTTAATCGCCATTTTTATGTTTATCAACCGCCACGAGCTTTAGCGCAGATAGATGCGGATTTAGATGCGGTGAGCGCAGATATTATGCAGCTCCTGCACGAGGTGCATTCATGAGCCACAAAATCAAAGCGGCAAAATGGGGCGAAGGTGTGATCACTGAGTTTGCCAAACATTTAGCATTAACACAGCCAAATTTAAAAGCTTGCCCTCGTCCTAATTTATTTCTTATGCGTCAATTTTTTAAAATATATCAACACGATGTAATTATCTCACTACTCATGCGCCCATTGCCAAAAATGCATAATTTTATGATTATAAGTTATGGTTTTTTATTTTGGCGTAACCATAATATGCTTGCGCAACAGCTTGTCACCCAATTAAGTTTAATATCGCGGAGATTATTATGAGTCGCTATAAAGCCTATGAAAAATATAAAGATTCAGGCATCGAGTGGCTGGGTGATATTCCTGAACATTGGCGTATATCAAAACATAAGTATATTGCAAAATTTCAAAAAGGTAAAAACCCATCTTTATTGATGGATAATAATCTGAAAGGAACCTTAAAATACTTATCAATGGATTTTCTTCGTGGGAATTCATCATCATTATTATTTGCAAAAGCTGAAAGCAATAGTTATGTAGCAAAGAAAAATCAAACTTTAATTATTTGGGATGGTTCTAATGCTGGTGAGTTTGTTAAGGCTGAAGAAGGTATTGTTTCTTCAACAATGGCTGCTTCTGAATTAATATCGAGTATTGAGATTAATTATTATTGGTTTGCGTGTGTTTGTCTTGAGCCAGAAATGAGGCGTTGCGCAAATGGAATGGGCATTCCCCATGTAGATGGTGAAGAGCTAAAGGAATCTATTCTAACGATTCCTTTAGATGCAGAACAAATCCAAATCGCCGCCTTTCTTGATCACGAAACTGCGAAAATTGATGATCTGATCGACAAGCAGCAGCAACTTATCGCACTATTAAAAGAAAAACGCCAAGCGGTGATTAGCCATGCCGTCACCAAAGGGCTAAATCCTGATGTTGTGATGAAAGATTCAGGCGTTGAGTGGTTGGGTGATGTGCCTGCGCATTGGGATGTTAAAAAGTTGAAATATTTATGTAGTTTGCAAACTGGTGATAAAAATACGGAAGATGCTATTGACGATGGGGACTATCCATTTTTTGTTAGATCACAAATAGTTGAAAGATTGAATAGTTATACAGCAGATTGCGAGGCAGTTCTAACGGCAGGAGATGGTGTCGGTGTAGGAAAAGTTTTTCACTATATAGTTGGTAAATTTGATTTTCATCAACGTGTTTACATGATGAATAACTTTAAAAGTGTAACGGGCAAATATTTCTTTCGTTATCTTGAAAATATGTTTCACAAGGTTGCCTTAGATGGTGGAGCAAAATCTACAGTAGATTCTCTAAGAATGCCTGTCTTTATGAATTTCCAATTCACTGTCCCACCAAAATCAGAACAGAATCATATTATTTCATTTATTGAAGCAAATAATATGATATTTGATAATATTACGCTGAAAACAGCTAGAGCAATCCAACTCCTTCAAGAACGCAGGACGGCTTTAATCTCGGCGGCGGTTACGGGTAAAATTGATGTGCGTAAGTGGTTGTCACCGTCGCTGCCGCATATTAATAGTATGCAGCAAGGCAATGTTGATCAAAATAATTCAAAATAAAAGCGCGTGGGCGAGTGTGCTTTGACATTCGCTCCAGTGAAAAAGTGATTAGAGAATTTATAGAAGCCCTCTTATGCAAAATACGATCTATTTAACAAAACCCAAAAAATCGTTGCCGATTTTGACAAAGTCATTAAAGGTATCGAGAAAAAAAGAGCGTTAAGCGTGAGTCATAAATTGATTTTATGTATAATGCAGTGATTATTTTCCTATCTTAATTTAGGCACATTCTATGTCTAAAAATAATTAAATGATTAATTGTGCGACAAGATGCACTAAAACGTGACGATTACACTTAAATATGTCGATGATACTCGGCAACGCTTGGCACTTAAACCAGAAATTAAACGAGTAAAATAATGACAAAAACACATGAATCAAGCTTTCAAAAAGATGTTATCGAGCAAATGCTCCGTAATGGTTGGGTGATCGGTCAATCAGAGCATTATGATCGGGAACGGGCGATGTATACTCAAGATACGCTCAGCTTTATTCAAACAAGCCAGCCGCAAGAATGGGAGAAATTCGCCAAAGTTTATCCCAATGATACACAACGCTATTTCTTGGACGCGCTAGAAGCCCAGCTTAAAAAAGCTGAGGTTAATATTCCCGATAAACTCTCGCGCAGTTATGGGACTTTAGGCGTACTGCGCCATGGCTTAAAAATCCGCAATGCGCGTTTCTCTTTATGCCAATTTAAGCCTGAACATGATCTTAACCCGCAAACACAAGCGCGTTATCAACAAAATATCTGCCGTATTGTGCCTGAACTTGTCTACAGCCCGTATGCAACGGCGGAACATTTGGCAGCAACAGGCACTAAATCCAAACTCTGGCGTATTGATTTAGTATTGTTTATTAACGGTTTACCTATAATAACCTTGGAACTTAAATCAGAATTTAAACAAACCGTGCAAGATGCAATCACACAATATAAGCAAACGCGCTTACCTAAAGATGTGGCAACTAAGAAGCCTGAACCGCTGCTGAGCTTTAAACGTGGTGCTTTGGTGCATTTTGCCCTAAGTCAATATGAAGTGTTTATGAGCACGAAACTTGAGGGCGCAAATACTTTCTTTTTGCCGTTTAATAAAGGCACGCAAGATGGCGGCGCGGGCAATGATATTCCTGCGGATACCAATATTTATGCAACGGCTTATTTATGGGATGAGGTGCTACAAGTTGATAATCTGCTCAATATTTTAGGCTCTTATATGCATTTGAATATTGAAGAGAAAGAAGATTGGCAAGGCATTAAAACCAAAAAAGAAAGCATGATTTTTCCGCGCTATCACCAATGGGATGTGGTACGTAAACTCATTAACGCCGCAAAAACCGAAGGGTTGGGGCATAAATATCTTATTCAACATAGCGCAGGTTCGGGTAAATCAAACTCCATTGCTTGGTGTGCGCATCAACTCTCAAGCTTGTATGATGTGCATGGGCATAAGCTTTTTGATTGCGTGATTGTGGTGACAGATCGCACCGTGCTTGATGATCAACTTCAAGAGACTATTTATCAGTTTGAACATGCTGATGGCGTGGTTGGGCGGATTAATCACAAAGAAGGCGCAGGCTCAAAGTCTGAAAAACTCGCACAAGCTTTAGAGAAATCCCAAGCAATTATTATCGTCACCATTCAAACCTTCCCCCACGTACTCAAAGCCATAGAAGACAGCAAAAAACTAAAACAACGCCGTTATGCGGTAATCGCCGATGAAGCGCATTCCTCCCAAACAGGTACAACCGCCAAAAAATTAAAAGATGTTTTAATTAATGATTATAAAACTGATGATAATACCGATAATCGCGGCGATGATGAATCCGCGGAAGATGTTCTAAATACAGCCATCCAAACAAGCGCACGTAATAATCTTAATTATTATGCCTTTACCGCAACCCCAAAAGCGAAAACAATCGAGCTCTTTGGACGCGTTCCAGATCTTAATGAGCCGCCTTCTAAAACCAATAAACCCGAGTCTTTTCATGTGTATTCTATGCGCCAAGCCATTGAAGAGGGCTTTATTTTAGATGTGCTAAAAAACTATATCACCTATAAAGTTGCATATAAGCTGGTGCAAAAAATCGGTGCTCGCGATAAAGAGGTCGACAGTAAAAAGGCTAAAAGAAACATAAGTTTATGGGTGAGTTTGCACGATTATAATATTGCGTCCAAAGTTAAAGTGATTCTCGAACATTATATAAGCTCTGTAATGCCCTTACTCGGAGGTCAGGCAAAAGCGATGGTGGTCACACGCTCACGTAAAGAAGCAGTGCGCTATAAACTGGCGTTTGATAAATATATTAGCACGCATAAATGCCAAAATATTCAGGCGATGGTTGCGTTTTCAGGTGAAGTTGAATTTAATCCAAAAGACAAAGATAGCGCGGAGTTCTTAAATCAGAAATTTACCGAACATAATATGAATGCGGGCTTAAAAGGTCGAGATATGCGTAAAGCCTTTGATAGTGTTGATTATCAAGTGATGTTAGTTGCCAATAAATTTCAAACAGGGTTCGATCAACCTAAATTATGCGCAATGTATGTTGATAAGCCACTGGGCGGTGTGGAATGCGTGCAAACACTCTCGCGCTTAAATCGTACTTATAAAGGCAAAGAGGCAACTTTTGTCCTTGATTTTTGTAATGAGCCTGAGGATATTTTAAACGCATTTTTACCGTATTATCAAACCGCCAAACTGCTTGATGTGAGCGATCCTAATTTGGTCTTTGATCTGTTTGATAAATTACGCACAGGCGAGATTTTCTTGTGGACTGAAGTTGCGCAATTTTATACCGCTTTTTACAGTAAAACCAAATCAAACGCGGTGCTTAGCAATATTTGCAAGCTCGCAAAAGAGCGTTGGGAGCTGCGTTATCAAGCGGCGCTTGTGGCTTATAAACAGGCAAAAGAGATTTTTGAGCGCACGAAAAAAACCCAAGATGCAGTGCTTATCGCCAATGCAGAAAATGACTTTAAAGAAAGCGGACACGAACGCAGCCGCTTAGAAATCTTCAAAAAAGATTTAGGCAGCTTTGTACGCTTTTATGAATTTATGTCGCAAATCACTGATTATGATAATCCTGATCTAGACAAACTCAGCCTGTATGCGCGTCACCTGCGCCCTTTGTTACATGAAGAGAATGTCCACGAAGATGATGTTGATCTAGATGATTTGGAAATGAGCCATTATCGCCTCGCAAAGATTCGTGAACAACAAATTAAACTGCAAAATGATCCAGATGGGCATGAGTTAGAAGCAGGCAATGATATTGGCACGGCTAAACCTAAAGATAAAAATGAAGATTTTATGTCGCATATCTTAATGCGTTTAAACGAGATATTTATCACCGATAATCTAAGCCATAAAGATATGATCAACTATGCTATTAGCGTGCGCGATAAATTATCTGAAAACCAAACAGTAATGACGCAAATTGCCAATAATACCCGCGAACAAGCCATGCTCGGCGATTTCCCTAAAGCACTAGATGCGGCAGTATTAGACAGCAGCGCAAGCCAAGAGGCAATGAAAAATCAATATCTGTCTAACCCAGCACTCGCCCAAAATTTCGCCCGCGTGGTGTTTGATATGTTAAATATGGCTTGAGGGCTTGAGTTGAAATAATGAAACCATCTGCCTTTTACTGGAACTTTAACCGTGAATAATAAGCCATTAGATAAAAAAGAAATAAGCTAAGCGTTTTTAAATTGTTTTCATTTTCATTAATATTATTTAATATATGTTCAATAACTTATTAAAATTTTATATTTTATTTAATATCTTATTGAAGTTTCATGAAGTTATATATTAAGTGAGGATAAAAATGAATACAAAAACTAAATCGGCTAAGCTTAAAAAATCTTTTTTGCCAGATACGCTTGTTTTACATGGGGGTTATAAACCAGAACAACATGGACGCTGCGCCGCTGTTCCTATTTATCAAACGACATCTTTTGTCTTTGATAATGCACAATATGGCGCAGATTTATTTGACCTTGCGATAGCAGGTAATATTTATTCACGGTTGAGCAATCCAACACTTGATGTATTAGAACAACGTATTGCCGCGTTAGAAGGTGGCGTTGGTGCGCTTGCGGTTGCATCTGGGATGGCGGCGATTGATTATGCTATCGCAACTATCAGCAGTGCTGGGGATCATATTATTGCGACATCTGAGCTTTATGGAGGCACGCATAATTTTTTCAGTCATATTCTACCAAGTCGTGGAATTAGCAGCACTTTAGTTAATAAAAATGATTTTACCGCGCTTAAAGCTGCGATTAAGGACAATACTAGAGCGATTTTTATAGAATCTATCGGTAATCCTTCGGGAGGAATGGTTGATATAAAGAAAATAGCCGAAATCGCGCATGAAGCTGGGATTGTGGTGATTGTCGATAACACGGTTGCCTCACCTATATTAATTAGACCTATTGAGCATGGAGCTGATATTGTTGTCCATTCTGCAACTAAATATATCGGCGGACATGGGACGGTTTTAGGCGGCTTAATTATTGATGCAGGACGTTTTGATTGGGGCTTGCATCAAGCGCGTTATCCGCAATTTACGCTGCCTGATCCATCTTATCATGGGATTATTTTTAGCGATCATTTTGGCAATCAGGCATATATCGCCCGCGCAAGAACGGTGCCGTTACGTAATACGGGCGCAGCTCTTTCTGCTAACAGCGCATTTTTACTCCTACAAGGCTTAGAAACTCTAGCAATTCGCATGGAGCGCATCTCAAATAATACGACGCGGATTGTTGATTATCTAGCGGTGCATCCTCTGGTTGAAAAAGTGCACCATGTTTCAATTAAAACGCATCCAGATCATGAATTATCTAAACAATATATCAGCGAAAATAGCACTCCAGGCATTATAAGTTTTGAGTTAAAAGGTGGTAGAGATACGGCACGCATTTTTTATGATGCACTTAAGCTATTCTTACGCTTGGTAAATATTGGCGATAGTAAATCACTCGCGGCAATTCCTGCAGAAACAACGCATCATCAATTAGATGATGCCGCTCTTGCTAAAGTTGGAATTACCCCAGGACTTGTGCGCCTCTCGATTGGGATTGAGCATGTTAATGATTTATTAGATGACTTGGATCAGGCATTAGAAGAGGCTTCATCCTAAATTCCCCTTCGCATGGAACACTCTGTGTTGTGGGACTTTTACAGCTCCTCCTCTGCGAAGGGGAGGTTGGGAGGGGCTTCTTTAGCTGCGCAGTAGTTACAATAATATAAAAAATACAGGAGGGCTTAAGTATGCCAAAACTAGTTGGGAATCTACCTATTATTGACTTAAGTGAGCTTGATAATAATGAATCAAGCGCACATTTTTATGAAAATCTGCGCATTACTGCTCGAGAAATTGGATTTTTTTACTTACGCGGTCATGGGATCGATCTAGCAAAAATACGTGCGATTGAAAAACAAACAAGAGCTTTTTTTGAACTACCTCAAGCTCAAAAAGATGCGATTGATATGAAAAATTCCCCCCATTTTCGGGGATATACCGCAATTAAAACAGAAATTACGCGTAAAAAACTTGATTATCGAGAACAAATTGATATAGGAGCTGAACTCCCTGTTTTTGCGACAAATCCTACAAGTCCTGCGTGGCATAAATTACAAGGGCCTAATTTATGGCCCGAATCTTTACCTGAGTTCAAGCCACTTATTTTAGATTGGCAAGCAAGCTTAAGAGAGCTCTCAATTCGCTTATTACGCGCATTTATGCACGCTTTAGGACAACCTGCAAATGCACTTGATCATTTAATTGATGGAACGCCTGCGCATTTATTAAAATTAATTCATTATCCAAGTTCAGATAATAGTGAAGATACTCAAGGTGTTGGAGCGCATAAAGATAATGGAATCCTAACCTTATTATTACAAGATACAGTTGGAGGATTACAAGTTGAAACAAGTGCGGGCTGGATTGATGTTGCGCCTGTTGCGGATGCGTTTATTATCAATATCGGCGAGACGCTAGAATTAGCCACTAATGGCTATTTACGCGCGAATGTGCATCGGGTAATCACCCCAAAACATGGGCAGGATCGCTATTCAATTGCGTATTTTTTATCACCTGATCTAACTTCAACTATTCCTTTATTACCTTTGGATAAAGAGCTTGCTAAGCTTGCATTAGGTCCTGAAAGTGATCCTGATAATCCGCTGTTTAGAAGTGTTGGTGATAATGCTTTAAAAGGACGTTTGCGTTCACATTTAGAGGTGACAAAACGTTTTTATCCAGAGCAATATGCTCAAGGGAATATCTATTAATTACTTTTTCTGCGTTACGCAATAGCATTAAAATGCTAATTTACCTCAGTAAATTGCGCTTCTAATAATATCGCAAGCCTTGAAAAATCTAATTTATAGTAGTCCCCTCAAATTATTTCAAACTAAATCAAACTAATTAATTAATTAGATATACAGATAGATAGTGTCTGTTATTTAAGCTAACTGATGCTAGTTTATTAACACGTTAAGGAGAATCTTATGAAAATATTAAATAAAAAAATTGCAGCTGCGTTTGTATTAATCACATCTTTTGTCGCTCAAACGCCATTATTTGCAGATACTGATCACATAGATAAAATTAAAGTTGGGACAGAGGGCACTTATAATCCTTTTACTTATAAAGATGAACAAGGAGTTTTAACAGGTTATGATGTAGAGGTTCTGCGCGAGGTTGACAGGCGTGACCCAACGCTTGAATTTGAGTTTATCGCCTCTCCTTGGGATACATTATTCCTTGGGCTTGATGCAAACAGATTCCAAGTATTAGCTAATCAAATTGTAAGTAATCCTGATCGCGAAAAAAGATATTATATGACTGATTATAGTTACTTTACTGGTGTTTCCCAACTCATTGTTAAAGGTGGACGCACCGATATTAAAAGCATGCTTGATCTTAAAGGTAAGAAAGTTGCATCTCTGGTTGGCTCATCGCATACACGCGCATTAGAGGACTGGAACATGAAGAATAATAATATCTTTAAAATCACCTATTATGAAGGTGATATCACGCTGGTTTTACAAGATATTCAAAATGGACGGATTGATGCCACGATTAATGATCCGCTCATGGCTCAAGATAAAGCAAAAATTCAAGGCTTAAATATTCAGGTTATCGGGGATGAGCGCATAGCCGCAGCTCCTACTCGCTTTCTTTTCCAAAAAAATGCCGACGGCTTGCGGCTCAAACAAAAAATTGATCGCGCCTTAAAAAGCATGACGGAAGATGGCACTTTGTCTCAGATGTCGCTCAAGCAATTTGGTAAAGATTACACAAAATAAAACTCACAGTAAAACCTAAAAAACATCACTCTAAAAAGAGCTTCCCTTGAGAATGGGAGGTTAGGAGGGGAGTGTTTAAAATAAGCTTAAAAGCTAGGAAATAAGTATGAGTAGTAATCTCTTTGATGTTAATTATATGATCGCATCTATTCCCTCTATTGCCAAAGGCATACCAGTTTCGCTGAGTATTGCGGTTATTGCCTTTATCTTTGGGCTTGCAATCGGGCTTATGGTTGCTTTATTGCGTTTATATAAAGTTCCTGTTATTAGTAAGATGGCGGTTGTTTATGTATCGTTTATTCGTGGCACGCCTTTATTAGTTCAGATTTTCCTTGCCTATTATGGTGTGCCAATACTTTTTAGAATATTTGAAGCGAGTCATTATATTAGTGATATTCCTGCTATTTATTTTATTTATGTCTCATTTTCTTTAAATGTTGGTGCTTATTTATCTGAAACAATTCGCGCAGCCATCGTGACTATTCCCAAAGGGCAATTTGAGGCAGCGTATTCAATCGGGATGACAACCCCTCAAGCACTGATGAAAATCATTTTGCCTCAAGCACTTGTAGTCGCTCTGCCGAATATTGGCAATATGTTTATCATGCTTTTAAAAGATACTTCTTTAGCGTTTGTTGCATCTGTCCCTGAGATTATCGGTGAGGCAAAAATTGTGGCAGGGCGAACCTCCCAGTTTTTTGAAGCATTTATTGTCGCAGCGTTAATGTATTGGAGTATCTGTCTTATTGTTGAACGCCTGCTAGTTTTGCTTGAACGCCGTTTACTTAAATCAGAAAGAGAATAATCAGGAAGAGAATAAAATGATTAAGATTACCCAGTTATATAAAAACTTTGGTGTGCAAACGGTCTTAACTGATATTAATTTAGAAGTTAAGATGGGAGAGACGGTCACGATTATAGGTCCTTCAGGTTCTGGGAAATCAACCTTAATCCGCTGCTTAAACTTATTAGAAAAACCAACCCAAGGGCAAATCTCAATTGATGATATAAGCTTAATTGCACCACATTTTCCGAAAAATAAAGTGCATGATTTACGCCAGAAGGTCGGCATGGTTTTTCAAGCATTTAATCTTTTTCCACATTTAACCGCTCTTGAAAATATCGCCCAAGGACTGATTAGCGTCAAGAAACTCTCTAAAACAGCAGCTCATGCAGAGAGTTATCTTTATTTAGAGAAAGTAGGCTTAAGCAGCAAAGCGCAATTTTATCCGCGCCAACTCTCAGGCGGGCAACAACAACGTGTTGCAATCGCGCGTGCTTTAGTTATGCAGCCGCAAGTTGTCCTGATGGATGAGCCAACCTCAGCTTTAGATCCAGAATTGGTTCAAGAGGTTTTACTCGTGATCCGCGAGGTTACCCAAGAAAAAATCACCTCGGTGATTGTGACCCATGAATTAAATTTCGCACAAGATATCTCTGATCGGGTGATTTTTATGGATGAAGGCAAGATCATTGAAGAATCTTCTCCAAAAATCCTTTTCTCAAGACCGAGCCACCCGCGCACGCAAGCCTTTCTTGATAAATTTATCGATAGAAATGATTTTTCAATCTAAGCTTTAAAATTAAGTCAGACATTCCCATATTGTTCGCCTTGCCCGATCCAGCGATAGATTAAATTATCTAAAACATCATCATGGGCATTTTTAATTAACTCATCTGAAATAGCTTTAGCGCGGGGGACTAAATGCGCATGCAAGCCTAAATCAGCAATTTTAAAATTAGCGATGCCTGTTTGGCGTGTGCCTAAAACCTCGCCAGGACCGCGTAATTCTAAATCTTTTTCGGCAATTTTAAAGCCATCATTAGTTTCACGCATAATGTTTAAACGCGCCCGCCCAATTTGTGAGAGCGGTGTTTTATACAGCAATACACAAAAAGAATTCGCACTCCCACGCCCGACTCTGCCGCGTAATTGATGTAATTGGGATAAGCCTAAACGCTCTGAATTTTCTATCACCATTAACGTTGCATTGGGTACATCAACGCCAACCTCAATCACGGTTGTTGCGACTAATACATCAAGTGTATGCGCTTTAAATTGCTCCATGACGCTCTCTTTTTCACTTGCTTTCATTTTGCCGTGAATAAGCCCAATGCGCACACTTGGCAATAATTCTTGCAGCTCAATTAAAGTCTTTTGCGCAGCTTGCGCCTCTAATAATTCTGATTCCTCAATCAAGGTACAAACCCAATATGCTTGCTGGGATAATTGGACAATGTGGATTAATCTTTCAATCAATTGAGTTCGGCGCGTCTCATTAATGATGGTTGTTGTGATGGGAGTGCGATTTGGCGGCAGCTCATCAATCACTGAAATATCTAAATCAGCATAAGCTGACATTGCCAAGGTGCGTGGGATAGGCGTTGCCGTCATGATTAATTGATGTGGATTTAATACGCCCTTGCCTTTATTTTTAAGCTTAAGCCGCTGATCAACTCCAAAGCGATGTTGTTCATCGATAATGATTAAATTTAAACACGCGTATTCTACTGCATCTTGAAATAAAGCATGTGTGCCCACAATAATTTGCGCCACCCCTGTTTGGATTTGCTCTAAAGCAAGCTTACGTGCGCGCCCTTTTAAAGATCCTGCTAAAAACACAACTTTGATATTAAGCGGCGCACACCAAATATTTAAATTTTTCGCATGTTGTTCCGCTAAAATCTCAGTCGGTGCCATTAATGCACCTTGAAAGCCTGATGCTACTGCTTTTAATAAAGATAATGCGGCAACTATCGTTTTGCCAGAACCAACATCACCTTGGATTAAACGTAACATTGGTTTGGTTTGATGCAAGTCTTGATCAATCTCTAAAGTCACACGTTGTTGCGCTGCGGTCAATTTAAAGGGAAGATTGTGGATAAATTGGGCGCGTAAGTTAATGCTTTGTGGATCATCACCAAGGCGTGCGGTTGGATCAATCTGTAAATTTTTGCGCAAGCGCAATAAACATAACTGCTGGGCAATAATCTCCTCCATTGCAAGGCGTAATTGCGCTGGATGTTGTTTGGCACTTAAACGCTCAAGATCAGCCTCTGGAGGTGGTAAATGCAGATATTTTAACGCATCAATTAGCGATAATGCGCCTGATTTAAGTGGAAG
Organism: Gammaproteobacteria bacterium; assembly: GCA_003864535.1. Taxonomy (GTDB): domain Bacteria; phylum Pseudomonadota; class Gammaproteobacteria; order Cardiobacteriales; family Wohlfahrtiimonadaceae; genus BHEQ01. Next base: position 792 of record BHEQ01000015.1, on the reverse strand, counting down.
TAATTCGGGCAGGTTAAGCGTATTAATTTTAGCGAGTGCTTGCCCAATAAAATTGCGCATTTGCTTTTGGCTAAAGCCTGATGTTAAAGGATAAATTGGAGTTAAACGCTCCTCTATCGGCACCGCAATATCTAAGGCACGTGTTTCAGGATGGATCATCTCAATTCCATTAAAACCACCTTTTACCTCGCCAAAACAGCGGATTTTTTTACCTTCAACAAAGCTATCTTCCATGCCTTTATTAAAATGAAAATAACGCAATGCGCAGGCACCAGTTGCATCTTTTATCCAAATAATCAAACTACGCCGCTTGCCATTTGTGATCTCTTTGCGCACAAAATCGCCTTCAATAACAACCGTATCTCCTGGGCGCACTTGCCCAATCGGACTTAAACGGGTGCGATCTTGATAGCGAAAAGGCAAATGAAACAGCAAATCCCCCAAAGTATACAATTCCAATTTGTGCATTTTTTTAGCAATTTCAGCCCCAACACCTTTTAAATTAGTGATGGGTTGATGGATGATGCTCATTTTATAGCTTGATAATCAATATATAACATCATAACGCTATCACTCCTTGTCTATGATTATAGTGTGATTTATATAAGTATTTTGATGTAACCATCTTTAGTTCAACATCTTAATAGTGAATCATATATAAATCTTGTTGCAATAGCATCTTCAATGTCTGTTAATAATTCTACTAATTACTACATAGGACTTAGTATATTAGGATTTGGTCCGAAGAGAAGAAGAAATATGGGATAAGTGAATATAGCGATGACACCGTCC
>BHEQ01000014.1 GCA_003864535.1 Gammaproteobacteria bacterium | reverse complement strand
TGATCATATAATCACTAAATGAACTTTTGATCAGATAAAATAAAAGGATATAATTATGAAAATTGCTATTGGTTGTGACGAAGCTGGTTTTGAGATGAAAAATATTCTTAAACAATTGCTTATAGAAGAAGGACATAGTGTTAAAGACTTTGGTGCATTTGATTTAATACCTGTTTTATATCCAGATATTGCTTATGCTGTGGCGCAATCAGTAGCTTCTGGTGCAAATGAACGCGCGGTTTTAATCTGTGGAACAGGTATTGGCATGGCAATTGTTGCGAATAAAGTAGCAGGAATACGCGCGGCACAAGCTCATGATCATTTTTCTGCAGAACGCGCGCGGATGAGTAATAATGCCCAAATAATTACCTTTGGGGCACGTGTTATCGGGATTGAGCTTGCTAAGTCGATCTTAAAAACATGGCTAAAAGCTGAATTTGTAGGCGGAGGTTCTGCACCTAAAGTTGCGCTTATCGCTGAATATGAACAAAAAGGATTGAAAAAATAATAAACTAAGACTCTTAACTTAAAATATCTCTCTAAAATTATGCCTAAAATAAAAGCAACTCATGATGCAAATATTGACCAATTAGTTGAAATATCTGCGCTATATTATATTGATGGGATTACTCAAGAAGAGTTGTCCCAACGATTTAATCTTTCCCGTCCTAAAGTTGGCAGGCTTTTAAAACGCGCACGCGAAGAGGGTATTGTTGAAATTCGGGTGCACAATCATCCTGATTCTAGTACTGTTTTAGAGCTGGAATTAATAGAGCGTTTTGGCATTAAACGCGCCCTTATCGCGCTTGATCATCAAGATGAGCATTTACAGCGTAAAATTGTCGCAAGTCTTGTTGGAAGCTATCTTAGCCGTACTTTACGCGCGGGCAAAGTTATTGCGGTCGGCATGGGGCGCAATGTCAGCGCGATAGCCGATAGCGTAAGCCTTGGCATACGCCATGAGTGCACTTTTGTCTCCGCCATTGGTGGTTCTGTGCGTGCAGGCGAGTATATGAATTCAGATCATATCGGGCGTCGCCTTGCCGCGCAATTTGGCGGCGAAAGTGAGACTTTATACGCCCCAGCATTAGTCGCGGATAGCGAACAGCGTACCGCATTAATGCTAAATGATACTGTGCGCCAAACCCTTGATAAAGCCCGCCGTGCTGATATTGCCTTAATCGGTGTCGGTGATTTAAGCGAAAATAGCAATATGGTGCGGATGGGCTGGTTTTCGCCTTCTGAAATCGCTGCTGCGCGTATTTCAGGCACAGTTGGAGATATGATGGGCTATGATTTTATTGATCTTCAAGGACACCCTGCGATGACGAATATGCAAGGCAGGATTATAGGTCTAAATATTGATGATTTAACCCGCATTCCAGATGTGATCGCTATTGCAAGTGAGCCGAGTAAAGCCGCAGGAATTCTTGCAGCTTTACGTACAAAAGCAATTGATACACTCGCCACAAGTGTCTCAAATATACATACAATATTGCAACTAGATGATGCAACGCGTAAATAGTTACTATTTTAATGGATCGTCTGTAAATAATATTATTACATGTAAAATAATTATTATTTTCATAGCTATTCATCAACGATTAGTTATCCAATATTCTTTTAATGCATGAAATATGGTAGGCTTATGCGTTTGATAATCGTCACTATAAATACAGACTAAAGGTCATAATTAACATGGATACAACGCATTTATTTTCATCTTTAAATATACCCAAAGAACAGTTAGATAACTTAGATATATTAGGCTATCTTGCCATGACACCTATCCAAAGCCTTGCCTTGCCGCCAATTTTAGCTAAAAAAGATGTGCGCGCTAAAGCAAAAACAGGTAGTGGGAAAACTGCCGCTTTTGGGATTGGGATTTTAACTTTTATTGATGTTAATTTATTCCAAGTGCAAAGTTTAATTTTATGCCCAACGCGTGAGCTTGCAACTCAAGTTACCCAAGAATTACGCCGTTTAGCTCGCTATTTGCCCAATGTTAAAATTACAAGCCTCTGTGGTGGCGTATCTAAAAGACCGCAAGATGTATCTTTAATGCGCCCAGCCCACATTGTTGTAGGAACTCCTGGACGTATTTTGGATCATTTATCCAAGCGCACATTATCCTTAGAGTTTTTAAAAACATTTGTGCTCGATGAGGCAGATCGGATGCTAGATATGGGCTTTAGTGATACGGTTGATGAGATTATTGATCTGTTACCAACTGCGCGCCAAACACTATTATTTTCAGCAACATATCCCCCTCAAATTGAGAAAATGAGTGCGCATGTACAAAATAATCCTATTTCTGTAAGCATAGACTCTCAAAATGATATTTTAAAGATAGAGCAGCTGTTTTTTAAAGTAAGCCGAGAAAATCGCCTTGAAACTCTGGAAAAAATTCTAGGACATTATCAACCGCAGTCTTGCCTTATATTTTGTAATACTAAACGTGAAACAAGTATTGTGATGGATGCATTAAGCGCTCAAGGAATGAGTGTTTTAGCTCTGAATGGAGATTTAGAGCAGCGCGAGCGCGATCAGGTTCTCGTTCAATTTAGTAATGGTAGTTGTCGTATTTTAGTTGCAACTGATGTTGCGGCGCGTGGGTTAGATATTAAAGCTTTAGCTTTAGTAATTAATTATGAAATGGCTTTTGATGCAGATACGCATATCCATAGAATTGGGCGCACAGGACGCGCAGGGCTTGAGGGCTTGGCAATTAGCTTATGTCATGAAAAAGAATTACATCGTGTAAAAAGCATAGAACAAGATTTAAATATATCGGCTCTCTTTATTGATATTAATAGCTTATATGAAAAAAAATCTGATCCTAAGCTCGCTCATCTAGAATCTAAAATGCTCACTCTAAGAATTGATGCAGGACGTAAAGCTAAAATCCGCGCAGGGGATATTTTAGGAGCACTTACAGGAGATTCTGGCTTACTCTCTGAAGATATTGGCAAAATTGATTTATTTGATATGTATTCTTGTGTTGCGATTACTCAGGCTATTGCAGATCGCCATTTTATACGAACACAAGAAATTAAAATCAAAGGGCGCTATGTGCGAGTTAGGCTTTTAGAGTAGTGTAATTGCAGTAATTGCAGTAATTACAGTAAAAGGCTCTTCTATGGCTTAGATTTTTTATAGGCAATACAATCTATTTCAACCTTACAATCTACAACCATGCGTGATTCAACACAGGCGCGTGCGGGTGGATTTGCGCCAAAATATTCTTGGAAAATACGATTAAATGAGGCAAAATCTCGTGGATCATCTAGCCATACGCCACAACGAACGACATGATCCAGACCATAACCTGCCTCATCTAGTATTTTGATAATATTTTTAATAGTTTGATGAGTTTGCGCCACGATATTGCCGTCGATAATCTCACCATTAACCATTGCCACTTGTCCTGATACATAGAGCCAACCATCAGCCTCTACTGCGCGTGCAAACGGCAGATGTTGTCCGCCTGTACCTTTTGCGCCTTCTACACCATAACGTTTTATGCTCATAATTTAATCTCCGTATTGTTTTGAAAAGTTGTCCGAATATCATTAATGCGCTTTAGAAAAATACCTGATTGCGCATGGGTTGATTGTTGATTTTTAAATGCACACTTGCCATTTACCCAAACATATTCGATACCTTGGGCACATTGAATTGGATCTGTAAATGATGCTATATCAAGAATAGTATGCGGATTAAATAAGACTAAATCTGCATGATAACCTTCTAAAATACGTCCACGCTTAACTATGCCATAACGCTGTGCCGAAAGCCCCGTCATTTTATAAATCGCCTCATGCAGAGGGAAAAGTCCTAAATCACGACTAAAATGTCCTAAAACTCGGGCAAAAGACCCCCATAATCGCGGATGTGGGCGCGGGTCATTTGGTAGACCATCTGAGCCTACCATTGATAATGGATGCTTTAATACGCGCTGCATATCGCTTTCATCCATATTGTAATAAATCGCACCTGCTGGCTGTAACTGCTGCGCTGCGTCTAATAAGCTCATCTGCCATTCTTCTGCTATCTGCGTTAACTTTTTACCACTCATGTGCGGATGCGGCGTGGACCATGTGATCACAATATCAAAATCAGTAGTCACTTGTCCTAAATCTAAAGTTGAAGAGCTCGCACTATAAGGATAGCAATCACAGCCTAGCATCTGATCTTTCTCTATTACCTCTAAGTGCTCAAGTACCTCCTGAGCGCGCCCCCAATTACCAGCTCCTGCACACTTTAAATGTGAAATAATTACAGGTATGTGCGCTGTTTTGCCTAAATTAGCTGCCTCATCAATCGCATTTAAAATTCCGTCAAACTCGGTACGTAAATGGGTTGTATAAATGCCACCACATTCATCTAATACTATTCCTAAAGCCTGTGTTTCAGCAATACTTGCCTCAAATGCATTTTTATAAGCTAAACCTGTACTTAAACCCAATGCACCATCTAATAACGCTTGGCGTAATTGCTGCTGCATTTACGTAATTTCAGCAGCTGTTGCCGCTCTATCTAATTGATACATATGATTATTGCGTATTGCAGTATGTCCAACTAATGCGGAAACATTTACCGCAGGTTTGGCGGCATTTACCGCATCAATATACGCTTGCAAGTTTAAATATATGCCATTTTGGTATTTGTAATATACTAGCTCATATTTTAGCTTTAAATGCATGATTTAGTGCATGGTTTAGGGCATGGTTTAGAAAAGAGCAATTTTATGAATAAGAAAAAACGAGCCTCCTTACAAGATGTTGCTGATCAAGTTGGGATTACAAAAATGACGGTGAGCCGCTTTTTGCGCAATCCTGATCAAGTCTCTGCGATCATGCAGCAGAAAATTGCGATAGTAATCGAGCGTTTAGGTTATATCCCTAATCGCGCTCCAGAGATGCTTTTAAATGCAAAAAGCTATGTTATTGGCGTACTTATTCCCTCTTTAACTAATCTTGTATTTTCTGAAGTTATTCGGGGGATTGAGTCGGTAACCACGCCAGCAGGCTACCAAACGATGCTTGCGCATTATGGTTACGATATTAACAAAGAAGAGAAATCAATTGAATCACTCCTTTCTTATAATATTGATGGCTTATTGCTTTCCGAATCAAATCATTCTGATAAAACGCTAAGGATGATTGAAAATGCAGGTATTCCTACTATTGAAATGATGGATATAACTCCTTTTGCAAATCAAACTACAAATCAAGTAGATTTAAATAATCCATTACAAAAGATTCAAAGAATAGGCTTTGATAATATAAAAGCCTCCTGCGCGATGATAGAAAGAATGGTAGCGAAGGGATATAAACATATCGTATATTTAGGCGCACGCTTGGATATACGGACTCAATTAAAATTTGAGGGATATCAGCAAGCCATGCTTAAAAATGGATTAATGCCGATTAGCATTATGAGCGAAGATGCCTCTTCTTTTAGTTTAGGCGCACAATTATTACAACAAGCTTTAAAGCAATACCCACAAATTGATGGCATTTTTTGTACTAATGACGATCTTGCTATTGGCGTTATTTTTGAATGTTTGCGCCAAAAAATCAGTATTCCAGATCAAATTGCGGTCGCAGGATTTCACGGGCATGACGTAGGTCAAGCAATGTATCCCAAATTAGCAAGCGTAATCACTCCAAGAAAGAGCATTGGAATAACTTCAGCTACGACACTTATATCACGTCTACACAGTAAATCATCTTTTGATATAAATATTGATTTAGGTTTTATAATTAGTGATGGTGAAAGTATCTAGACAATAAAATTAACTAGTTATAATAAATGTAGCTTTTTTGTAAAATAAACAAAATAATCCTTCCTAAAATTGAAAATGATCTGTATGATCTTTAATGTTACTGGTAACATGTTACCAGTAACAGGAGGTATAAAAGTACTCCACTTTACGTGGATAAAATCCCTATTTTAAATTATTAGAGGTTATTGATATGAAAATTAAAAGCACATTATTAAGTATTAGCCTAGGAATGTTAATTGCAACAGCAGCACAAGCGCAAATTAATGCACGCTTAGGTCATGCGATGCCACAAGGTCATCCTCAAGCGACTGGACTTGCAGAATTTGCTAAACTTGCGGATAAATATACTGAAGGTCGCCTTAAAGTTACGGTTTATGATGGAGCGCAATTAGGTGGGGATGAGAAAATGCTCCGCTCAGTTCAAGCTGGCACACAAGATTTATATATGGGTGGTGTTGCGCCATTAACAGGTAGAATAAAAGAGTTACAAATATTTGATTTCCCTTTTATGTTTACAAATGTTGATGAAGCTATGTTCGTTTTAAATGGACATATTGGTCAAGGCTTATTAAATAAAATGAATGAAAATAACCTTGTAGGTCTAACTTGGGCAGATTTAGGTTTTAGAGATTTATCCAATAACAAGCTTAAAATAACTAAACTTGAAGACATGAAAGGCTTGAAAGTTCGAGTAATGCAAAATCCAGTTGCACTTGATAGCTGGAAAGCATTGGGTACAAACGCAGTTGCTATGAGCTTTTCTGAAGTATTTACCGCGCTTGAAACTAAAGCATTAGATGCCCAAGAAAATCCATTGCAACATATGTATTCAAACAAAATGTATGAAGTTCAAAAATATATTACCTTAACTCATCATGTTTATACTCCTGTTGCTTTAGTTGCCTCAAGTAAATTATGGGCACAACTTTCTGATGCCGATAAAAAAGGTTTACAGCGAGCTGCAACTGAATCTGCTAATTTTATCAAAGAATTAAATGCGTCATCTGTTTCAGCATTAGAAGGTCAATTTAAAGAGGTAGGCGTTGAAATCTCGCCTCTAGATCCAGGTGAGCATGAGAAAATGCAAGCGGCTATCGCGCCAATTATCACAAAATATACCGATGCAATTGGTGCTGATTTTGTAAAAGAGTTCTATGCTGAAATTGAAAAAGCGCGCGCGCAAAAATAGTTTGCCTGAGCAGAGATGCGTATCAGCCCTAATATTTGATATCAGGGCACATCTATAAATGTTTTTTCTGCGTTATACGATCTTGTTAAAATGCTCATTTACCTATGTAAACTGAGCTTTTAACAAAATAGCAAGCCTTGAAAAATTTAATTTATAGAAATCCCCATTAGAAGGTGTAAAAAATGATCGGCATAATTCAAAAAATCACAAACGCCTACTTTTCCTTATTAAGATTAATTATGGTGATTTGTTTAGCAATCATGCTATGCATGGTTTTCACTAATGTTTGCTTGCGTTATTTAGGGCGCGGCATTGATATTGCTGAAGAGCTTCCTAGGTTTTTATTTATCTGGATGACTTTTTTAGGTGCAATTGTTGGCTTTAAAGAACGTGCGCATATTGGCGTTGACTTTCTAATTGAAATTATCCCCAAATATGCTAAACAAATTTCATGGTTAACCGTTCAATTATTAATTCTTCTTTGTGCCGTATATATTTTATATGGAACTTATTTAACCCATGATTTATTAGTTGGTAATGTCTCAACTGTGATGCGTCTGCCTGAGATTTATGTCTTTGGAGTTAGCTATTTTACTGGTGCGAGCATTATTTTAATGAGTATAGGCAATATATTACGCTTTTTCATTATTGGTATTGATGATCAAGAGCTTATTCACAAGCAAATCACTAAAAATGCACATTAATAGGCAATAATTAGGAATATCATCATGGAATTACTTTTATTTACTTCTATTTTAATTTGTACGATGGCAATTGGCTTGCCTGTCGCTTTTGCCCTGATTGTTGCAGCTATCGCTTTGATGACTTTTATGGGTATGAATGATCCTATCTTAGTGATTGAAAATATGTGGGAAGGTGCAAATAGCTTCCCATTAATGGCAGTTCCATTTTTCATGCTCGCAGGCGAGGCTATGAATGCTGGCGGCATAACTAAGCGGATTATCGCAATGTCAATCTCATGGTTTGGGCATATTCGTGGCGGTTTGGGATATGTAACTATTATAGCAGCAGTAATTATGGCATCGCTTTCAGGCTCGGCGGTCGCAGATACCGCAGCACTAGCGGCAGTACTTATCCCTTTAATGCGCGGTGCTGGATATGATGTCCATCGTGTTGGCGGATTAATCGCTTCAGGCGGTATTATCGCCCCAATTATCCCACCATCTATCGGGATGATTTTATATGGCGTTTCAGGGCAAGTTTCAATTACTAAATTATTTATGGCAGGGATTATCCCAGGGCTTATGATGGGTTTTGGATTAATGCTTACTTGGTGGTATTTAGCTAAAAAAGAAGATGTTAAAGTACTACCAAAAGCGAGCATGAAAGAGCGTTTAAAGCATACAGGTCATTCTTTTTGGGCGATTTTATTACCAATTGTTGTTATCGGCGGTTTACGCCTTGGCTTTTTCACTCCAACTGAAGCTGCGGTTATGGCGGCAGTTTATTCCCTTCTTGTTGGGATATTTATCTATCGTGAAATAAAACTTTCAATGCTTTATAGCTTATTTTTTAATGCAGCTAAAACAACTGCGGTAATTATGTTTCTAGTAGGAGCAGCCTCAATCTCGGCATGGTTAATTACTGCGGCAAATATGCCAGCACAGCTAGCAGTTTTATTAAAACCTGTAATTGGGCATCCTAGATTGTTAGTTTTATGCTTAGTTTTATTGGTATTAGTGATTGGTATGGCGATGGATTTCACGCCGAATGTGCTTATCCTAACTCCTGTAATTATCCCAATTTTAAGACAAGGCGGCGTTGATCCTGTTTATTTTGGTGTGTTATTTATTATGGCAAATGCAATAGGATTGATCACCCCGCCAGTCGGCACGGTTTTGAATGTAATTTGTGGTGTCGGTAATCTCTCGATGACTAAGCTTGTCAGTAAAATATCACCATTTTTAGTATGTTATCTAATTGTATTAGGACTGCTTATTTTGTTCCCAAGCATTATGGTTATTCCAAAATAATTATTATGGTAATTACTGGGCAGAATTAACGTATTCATTTTATATATTAACCTTACAACTAAGTTGTGTATTTTTTATAGATTCAACATTATGTTTTTAATATATTATTTGCAAATAAAAGTATTCAAATAAGATGTAAGGTTAATACTATATTTTGAATATTAAATTTTGAATATTAAATAATGATGACATTAAATCAGCTAGTTAAAGAAGTCACGCACTAACCCCAACGCCAGTAAGTTAATGATTATAAAAACCACCTCCCAGCCATCCCTTCGCAGGGGAGGAGCTGTAAAAGTCCCCCAAACCTCGGGGAGATTTAGGTGGAAGTTCAGTAAATTCTTAACTTAAATTTGTTATCACGTTTGTTATCACGTAGCTTTTATCCTCTCATAAATACCATTCACAATATCATTTACATATTAAAGAGATTATCATTATGCAAGAAAATACATTCCCATTTGGGCAGAGCATTATCATTATGGGGGTTACAGGCACAGGCAAATCATCAGTTGGGAAGACTCTTGCTGATGCCATTGGTGCAAAATTTATTGATGGTGATGATCTGCATCCACGCGCTAATATCCTTAAAATGGCAGGTGGTGAGCCGCTTGATGATCAAGATCGAGCTCCATGGCTTGAGCGCATTAATGATGCTGCTTTTAGCCTTGAGAAAAAAAATGAAGTGGGAATTATTGTTTGTTCTTCTTTAAAAAAACAATATAGAGATTTAATCCGAGCAGGTAATCAGGCACTCTGCTTTTTACATCTGCAAGGTGATTTTGAGCTAATTAATGCACGTATGAAAGCTAGAAAAGGACATTATATGCGCTCAAACTTATTACAATCTCAGTTTGATGCATTAGAGATGCCAGATGATAATGAGAAAGATGTAATTCCTATCAAAATTGATGCAAGTTTTGATCAAGTTGTCGCTAAGTGTTTAGAATCACTTAATGCACATTATGGATAAAAATAATTCATCTTTAAGGGGATTTCTATAAATTAGATTTTTCAAGGCTTGCGATATTATTAATATCGCGTAACGCAGAAAGAGCAATTAATAGATATGCCCTTCACACTTAATTAAACAAGGTCAACATTATGAATAAAAACATTAAATATATAAGCAATAGCATAAATAAACGCAGTGAAACCACACATAATGCCTACGTCAGGCGGATGCAATCTCAAGCATCTTTTGGAAAAACTCGCAGCACTTTAAGTTGTGGTAATCTTGCACATGCTATTGCCGCATGTTCTTTAAGTCAAAAAAACACTATTTTAGATAGCACGCGGATGAATGTTGGGATTATCAGTGCATATAACGATATGCTCAGCGCTCATGCGCCTTATCAGCATTATCCTGATCAAATCAAAAAAGCTCTGCTTGATTTAGGTCATAGCGCTCAAGTTGCAGGTGGCGTGCCTGCAATGTGTGATGGGGTTACGCAAGGGCAAGCGGGTATGGATTTATCCTTATTTTCGCGTGATTTAATTGCCCAAGCAACCGCACTTTCTCTAAGCCATAATACTTTTGATGCAACGCTACTTCTAGGAATTTGCGATAAAATCGCCCCAGGTCAACTAATTGGTGCGCTAAGTTTTGGGCATCTACCAACCGCGTTTGTGCCATCAGGACCTATGTCTACAGGAATTTCTAATGATGAAAAAGTAATGATTCGTGGAAAGTATGCGGAAGGCAAGCTTAATAAAAATGCGCTTCAAGATATGGAAAATAGGGCTTATCACGCCCCTGGAACTTGTACTTTTTACGGCACCGCTAATACGAATCAATTAGTGTTTGAAGCAATGGGTTTAATGCCACAAGGATCAGCATTTATCCCATATGATAGTGGGTTACGCATTGCGATGACAAAATATATCTCACAAAATATTATTAATGCACGTCCTCTGTATCAGGTTGTTAACGCTGCATCTATCGTTAATGGTTTAGTGGCATTACTTGCCTCAGGTGGCAGTACTAATCATACTTTACATATGATTGCAATAGCTCGAGCTGCTGGAATAATCATCACATGGGAGGATTTTAATGATCTTTCTAAAATAGTCCCAAGTCTAACCTCACTTTATCCAAATGGACCTGCCGATATTAATGCATTTGAGCAAGCAGGCGGCACTCCAACATTAATGAAAGCTTTGATGGAGCGTGGTTTACTCAATATGGATGCCAAACCTATTTGGGGAGATTTGGCTGATTATGCAAAATGCCCTGTTTTAGAGCAGGATAAAGTTGTGTTTGTGAATGCGCAAGATTCAAATAATGCGAGCGTTATATCAACTCCAAATACATGCTTTAGCGAACAAGGTGGATTAAGATTGCTTAGCGGCAATTGTGGGCGTGGCATCATTAAAATTAGTGCAGTTGCAGCTCAAGATCGCATTGTAGAAGCTCCTGCTATGGTTTTTGAGTCCCAACATGATGTTGAAAAAGCCTATCAAGCAGGCTTAATGAATAAAGATGTAATCGTAGTTTTAAGACATAACGGCCCTGCGGCTAACGGAATGCCAGAGCTGCATAAACTCATGCCACTACTTAGTAACTTAATGAAACTAGGATTTAAAGTAGCTTTAGTCACAGATGGAAGATTATCAGGCGCGTCAGGCAAAGTTCCAGCTGCAATTCATATAACCCCAGAAGCTGCACTAAATGGTCCTTTAAGTTTGATTAAAAATGGCGATATTATTCGTCTTGATGCAGATAATGGCACGCTTGAAACCACGGCGGATTTATCAGAACGCATTCCATTCCATCCTGATCTGACATCTGAACATAGCGGCAGTGGACGCGAGCTTTTCCAAATATTTAGAAAAGTAGTTTCAAGCGCAGATACGGGCGCGAGTATTTTTTGATTAAATAAGATTTATTTTGTTAAAAAATAGTATGAAAATTAAGCGCTATAATAGTTTAGTTTTCTCTTTTTCAATAAAATCGCAAGCCTTGAAAAATCTAATTAATAGAAGTCCCCATATGTAATACCAACCAAAACCATGCGTTAGTTTTATAATTTATATTGATTGAACGTTCAATCAATATATGCTATATGTTACCTATTATCTATTATCTATTTAAGTTTGTATCTGCTCAAGGCGTTATAATTATTTTTAGAAATAAATTTATAAAAATAAGAATAATAATAAAGGGAAATAATAAGAATAAAGGGAAATAAATTGTAATGAAACCAAATCTAAAACCAAAGCGGATTGAATTAGAGGCATTACGTCGCGATCAGTTAATTCAGGCAACTTTGGCGGTGATAGACAAAGTAGGGTTAGCTGATGCCTCTATTATTTTGATTGCGAAACAAGCTAAGCTATCTACAGGAATTATTCATCACTATTTTGGTGATAAAAGTGGCTTATTAGTTGCGGTTATGCAATATATTATGCAAGCTTTAGGGCGCGATACTTTGGCGCGCAAGCAGCAACTTCCTGTTGAGTTTGCAAACTCAGCTAAGCAACAATTATGTGCGGTTATTGATGCAAACTTAAGTGAGCAGCAGCTCCATAGCGCAATTAGTAAAACATGGCTCACTTTTTGGGCAGCAAGTATGCATCATCCTCAATTAAAGCGTTTACATCATATTAATGCGCAGCGTCTTTATTCTAATTTAAGTTACCAGTTTGGGCGCAATCTTCCTAAGGTTCGGGCACGCTTTGCAGCCAAAGGCTTATCCGCTTTAATTGAAGGATTATGGCTACGTGGTGCCTTAGAGCCCGAGAATTTTGATGTGCTAACTGCTAAACAAATAGCTTACGAATACATTGATCAATACTTATCAGCTTAATTATTTATCTAACGGGAGAGTTCTATATGCCAATTTATCCAGAGCAACAACTATATATCCATGGTCGTCGTGTCAATGCCACGTCAGGCACAACATTTTCAAGCATTAATCCTACCAATGGCGAGATTTTGGCAAACGTTCAACGTGCCTCAAAAGCTGATGTTGATGCGGCGGTAAAAAGCGCAGCTGTAGGACAAAAAATATGGGCAGCGTTTACCGCGGTTGAACGATCTAGAGTCTTATATCGAGCCGTGGTTCTGTTAAGAGAGCGTAATGATGAATTAGCACTTCTTGAAACACAAGATACAGGCAAGGCATTATCTGAAACAAAATTTGTTGATATTGTTAGTGGCGCAGATGTTTTGGAATATTATGCTGGACTTATTGCCTCTTTAGAGGGGCAGCAAATTCCTCTGCGTGATTCATCTTTTGTATATACACGACGTGAACCTTTAGGCGTTGTTGCAGGAATTGGCGCGTGGAATTATCCTATTCAAATTGCACTTTGGAAATCTGCACCTGCTTTAGCCGCAGGTAATGCCATGATATTTAAGCCAAGTGAAGTTACATCATTAAGCACATTAAAGCTTGCCGAGATTTATACACAAGCAGGTCTTCCTGATGGTGTGTTTAATGTGGTCACTGGAAGTGGGCAGGAAGTCGGAGCTTGGCTTACACAGCATCCTCATATTGAAAAAATATCATTTACAGGTGGGACGCTTACAGGTAAGAAGGTGATAGTTGACGCGGTTGGCTCAAGCTTAAAAGAGGTAACCATGGAATTAGGAGGGAAATCTCCGCTGATTATTTTTGAAGATGCAAATTTAGATCGTGCTGTAGATATTGCGATGATGGCTAACTTTTACAGCTCAGGGCAGGTTTGTACAAATGGGACGCGTGTTTTTATAGCACGCTCTCTTAAAAAAGAATTTGAGCGCAAACTTTTAGAGTGTGTAGCGCGGATTCGTTTGGGTGATCCCCAAGATGCGACCACTAATTTTGGACCGCTGGTGAGCTTTACACATATGGAAAATGTGCTTAAATATATTAAATCAGGCATAAGTAGTAGCGCGACATTACTTGCTGGGGGCGCACGCGCAAGCGGTGCTGATTATGCCAAAGGTGCATATGTACAGCCAACAATTTTTACAGATTGTACTGATGATATGGAAATCGTCCGCGAAGAGATTTTTGGACCAGTCATGAGTATTTTAGTGTTTGATGATGAAGATGAGGTTATTACGCGTGCAAATGATACAAAATACGGCTTAGCAGCTGGAGTTGTCACCGAAAATATTTATAGAGCACATAGGGTTATTCATAAGCTTGAAGCTGGCATTTGCTGGATTAATACCTGGGGTGAGTCTCCAGCACAAATGCCAGTCGGAGGCTATAAACAATCTGGAATTGGTCGTGAAAACGGACTTACTACTTTAACCCATTACACGCGCTTAAAATCCGTTCAAGTTGAACTTGGTGAGTATATTTCAGTATTTTGAGTATAAGGGAACATCTATGTGTGCTTTTCCTGCGTTACACGATATTATGAAAATGCTCATTTACCTCAGTAAACTGCGTTTTTAATAATATCGCAAGCCTTGAAAAATCTAATCTATAGAAGTCCCCATAACTATAAGTAAAATAACATTTTAAATAATATTATTTACATGGAGGATACATAATGGATATTAAAGATACATACGATTATATTATTATTGGGGCAGGTTCGGCAGGCAATGTATTAGCGACTCGCTTAACTGAAGACCAGGCTGTTAGTGTCTTATTATTGGAAGCTGGCGGACCTGATTATCGTTTAGATTTTCGGACACAAATGCCCGCAGCACTTGCTTATCCGCTTCAAGGAAAACGCTATAATTGGGATTATAAAACTGACCCAGAACCACATATGAACAAGCGTCAGATGCAATGTGGGCGCGGTAAAGGCTTAGGTGGCTCATCTTTGATTAATGGGATGTGTTATATCCGCGGTAATGCTTTAGATTATGACGGCTGGGCTAAGATTGAAGGTCTTGAGAACTGGTCTTATTTAGACTGCCTGCCTTATTTTAAGAAAGCAGAAACGCGTGATAGCGGCGGTAATGATTATCATGGCGATTCAGGACCTGTGAGTGTGACCACGCCTAAAGCCCACAACAATGTATTATTTAAAGCGATGGTGGACGCAGGAGTTCAAGCAGGATTTTTACGTACAGATGACTTAAATGGTTATCAACAAGAAGGTTTTGGACCGATGGATCGCACAGTAACACCGCATGGGCGGCGTTCAAGTACCGCGCGTGGCTATTTAGATCAAGCACGCATGCGCCCAAACCTTACAATACTTACCCATGCCTTGACAGATCGCATCGTGTTTGATGGAAAAAAAGCAGTTTCAGTAATTTATTTGCAAAATAAAACCTCTAAAATTGCCCACGCAAAATGTGAGGTATTACTGTGTTCTGGCGCGATTGCCTCTCCTCAAATTTTGCAACGTTCAGGAGTTGGGCCCGCCGCGCTTTTAAAGCAGCTCGATATCGAACTTGTACATGATTTATCTGGTGTTGGGCAAAACCTGCAAGATCACTTGGAAGTATATATTCAGTTTGAGTGCACGCAAGCTGTATCTTTAGCACCTGCTTTAAAGTGGCATAACCAAGCTTTGATTGGGGCGAGGTGGTTGTTTAAAGGTACGGGAATTGGTGCAAGCAATCAATTTGAGGCAGGGGGCTTTATTCGTACAGATGTTAAATTTGACTGGCCTAATATTCAATATCATTTCTTACCAATTGCAGTAAGTTATAATGGCAGTAATCCAATAAAATATCATAGTTTTCAGGCGCATATGGGATCAATGCGTTCTAAAAGCCGTGGGCGTATTAACATTAAATCAAAAGATCCACACCAAGATCCAAGTATTTTATTTAATTATATGGAAAGTGCAGAAGATTGGGCTGAGTTTCGTGCAGGTATCCGCATTACCCGTGAGATTTTTAGTCAGGACGCACTCGCAGCTTATGTCGGTAAAGAGATCTCTCCTGGTATAGAAATCCAAACAGATGCACAGTTAGATGATTATGTTAAAAATAATGCTGAAACAGCTTTTCATCCATGTGGCTCAAATAAGATGGGATATGATGACATGGCAGTAGTTGATACTGAGGGGCGAATACATGGTTTGGAGTCAATACGGGTTGTTGATGCCTCGATTATGCCCATAATTATTACAGGCAACTTAAATGCACCAACAATAATGCTTGCTGAAAAAATTGCAGATTGCATTCGAGGGCGCACCCAACTTGAGCGTGCAAATATAGCTTATTTTATTGCAAATGGCGCACCAATTAAGGCTGGATTTGAGCCTGTTTAATT
>BHEQ01000013.1 GCA_003864535.1 Gammaproteobacteria bacterium | reverse complement strand
GATTAATGCTGTTAATATTAATGCTGTTCATGTTAATCAAGATAAGCTTGCGCTGCAAAATATAAAGCCCAAATTGCACTCTTTTTTAAGAACACCATTTATATTTATGAAGAGATTTATTTTAAGGTTTGTTTTAAGATTTATTTTAAAATTTATTAAATATACTCTTAGCTTTATTATCTTGATAATTCCTATAATCATCATATTATGCTACTGGATAAGCGCGACTGAAAGCGGCTTACGTTTCGCGCTAAATATGGGGCAAAGATTTAGTAATGGCATCTTTGTATATACGCAAGCATCAGGGACATTGTTCGCGCAAACAAGCTTAACAGGTGTTTCTATTAAGCTGCCAAATACGACGATAGCCTTTAATTCTTTAGATTTAAAGTGGTCGCCATCGGTACTTAAAGATTTATTTTATGAGCGTCATCTTAAACTTGAACATCTTAAAATATCTAAGCTTGATTTGGATATAATTCCTGCGGCAAATAACGATGCAGAGATTAATAATAAAAATGATTTTATTTTCAAACCAGTTAGCCTTAAAGAGATTAATTTACCTATTACTTTTGAATTAAATGAATTAGCTGTTACTGAGGTTAATTTAACTATAAATAAAAATAAGCTTATAAATAGTGCAAACTTACATTTAAGTGGATTATTTAAGCACGAAATCTGGCAGTTACAAGATATTGATCTTACTGCAAAGGTCATAGAAAAAAATATTATTTTACCGATAGATATTAAAGGTTTTGTTTTAATTAAACCTAAAGAAGATTATCTTGATTTAAATTTTAACGCATTACTAGATAAAATTGAGTTGGGGCATCAGGGTTTTGATAATATATCAAATATAAATATAGCAAATACTAAAGAAGACATAAACACTCAAGATATTAATAATAAAACTATTGATAATGATAATAACATCAAAAATAAAAATATTAATCAAGACCAAGCACCTTTAGTTTTAGATATTCACACGCAACTTAGTTTAAAAGGTGAGCTTAATAATTTAGTTTTAATGTTAGATGCTCAGGAAATGGGGCAGAGTTTTTTAAAAATGCCGACGCTCTTAAAAACAGTTGTTGAGATTAAAAATCAAGATGAGCTTGAGCTTATGTTTAATCTTACCCAGCAAGAAGCTGAAATAAAACTACAGGCGCAGTGGAAGTATTCTGATATTAATCATATAAGTAGCAATTTAAAGCTTAATATTCCGAGTCTAAAAAATTTAGTTGAGCCTTATATTGCTGATTCTGCGCTTGTAGTGGATGGAGTCCAGAGCTTCCCCCATATTATCCGCGGCAAAATGACTTGGGATATCAACGTTAATGGCAATTTGCCTTTGCCTACAATGGATGCGATTTTAAATGCAGATAATCTAATGTTTGATGATTTTAGGCTTAAAGCTTTACGCTTTACAACCACGATTGATTCTAATCAAGTGATTGATTTAAGCCTTATGGTGGCGGAACTGTTCCAAAAGAAAGCCCTGCTTTGGAAGGGCGATGTAAGCTTTAAAGGACGCTTGGATGAGCATATTTTTAATATTGCCGCAAAATCACCTTTTGGAAGCCTAAATATTAATGCTGATGGTAAAGTTGGGCGTTTTGTTCACAGCTTAATTGCACCGCCTAATCTTGATTTGGAGAAAGATTTAAAGATTAATTTAGATCCAAATTTGGCGGATATTTGGCAAGGTACGATTAATACTTTTGAGGTTAATCCTATGAAGATCGGTCTTCTTAAGCTTGATATGCCAAGCCAACTGCATATTGATAAAAATAAACAAACCTTAAGTAATCTGTGTTTGAATAAATTCCCAGCATCAATTTGTTTGCAAGGACAAAATATTGATGGAAATACTTTTGGAACGCTCGCAATTCGCGGCATATTGCCTTCTTTATTTAAAGATTACTTGCCTAAAGAACTAAATATTAAAACCTCTATAAATGCGGTAGCTTCAGGTCAATTTAAATCAATGCAAGATTTTATTGGCGTACTTGAGGTGCAATTTGTTCCAGGGAGTATGAATTATCTAGTTCAAGGACGTAATCTTAATATTCCTCTAAAAAAGAGCTTGCTTAGTATTGAGGCAAGACCTGCACAGATTAAATCTAAGCTTGATCTTGACTGGGGGGATTATCTTAATATTCAAGGCTCGGGTGGGATGGAGCTGCCTAAAATAAGCCCAGATACCAAAAATAAAACAAAGTTGCAGCAACAAAAATCTTTTATTGATCAGATTAAAGTATTTGGTACTTTTGTTGCTAAAGTTCCAAATATAGAATGGGCTAGAATAATGCTGCCCCAGTTAAAAACACTTAAAGGCAATATTCATAGCAATGGCACGCTTGCTGGAGTAATTTCAAAGCCACTTATGGATATTAAACTTAGTTTTGATCAAGGGAGTATGTTTATTCCTGATCTTAATCAAGAATTTAGTGATATATCTATTTATGCACAATTACGCAGCAATCAACCAATCATCACACTAGATGGCTCGCTACGTACAGACCAAGCTAAACTTAAACTTACTGGGTCTGCTAATATTCTTAAAACTACACTGAGTGTTAATGCAAAAGCTGAGCGTTTACATATCGCCAATGCGGATAAAATAAAAGTTTGGGTAAGTCCTGATATTACTTTTAATATGGATGGAAAAGTAAATAGCTTAACAGGCTCTTTAACTATTGATGAGGCGGATATTATGCTCGGTAGTGATGAAAAATCACGCCCAGTAATTTCAAAGTCAGAAGATATAATAATTAAGAAAAAACAAGAAGATAAGCAAAGTAATTTTATGTCGAACCTCAAAATGAATTTCCAAATAAACATAAGCGATAAAGTTAAAGTAGGTAATGATGATTTATCGACAACTATTAAGGGTGGGATTAAGCTTAATAAAGATGTTAATCAACAAATTAAAGCAAGTGGAACTTTAAGTTTAGGCACAGGAGTTTATGAGATTTACGGACAAAAGCTCTCAATAGATCGTGGTCGCGTTCTTTTTAGTGGCGGAATTGTTACAAATCCTGGGCTTGATTTTCAAGCATCGCGTCAGTTTGATAATAAACAAAGTGGAGGTAAAGTTGTGGTGGGCGTTCGTGTTTCAGGATCGCTTAAAAAGCCCAAGCTTACCTTATTTTCTACGCCAAATTTACCTGATACACATATCGTATCTTATCTTATTTTAGGACGAGCTCCAGATGGAAAATCAGGTGGAGAGAGCTTAATGCTCCTTAACGCCGTTCGCCAAATTGCAATGGGTAAGAGCAAAAAGCCACTTGGTGATTTTGCGAGTAAATTAGGTCTAGATGAGATTGGGCTTAGTCAAAATAGCGATGGCAATGCCTCTTTAGGGATAGGTAAAAACATCACTAAAGATTTTTATATTGGAGCTGGAGTTGGATTAACTGATAGCTCAAGCTTTATAAAAGTACGCTACCAATTAATGCAATTTCTAAACCTTGAAGGAGTTGCAGGCTCACAAGAGAGCGCAGTTGACCTATTATATTCTAAAGAAAGAGATTAACTTAAGGATTTTAAAATCCCCTTTCACCTTCGCAGGGGAGGAGCTATAAAAGTCCACCCTTTTTTTTAAAAAAAATAGATGTGCCCGTATAGCTATCTCGTGATAATATTGGAAGTTTTTAAAATTCTAACAATATTTAGTTAAAATTACAAAAAATGATTATAACGATAAACATAATGATAATGATAATGATCATTATCATGCCTTTCTGCCATTTTCTAATAAAAGAGCAAGTACTGTGGATAAATTAAAAAGAGATGAATTCAAAAAAATAGAGCTAATCAAAGCACAGCGTAATCTTAAAAAAGGTATTGTATATTTGCCAGACCATATAATCACAAACCTTATTTTAAATAATTATATAGAAAAACCACGTAGATGGACTTATAATCATCCTACTATTAAAGCTATTACACCAACACGAATAGATATTTCTCATCAGGAAGACTATAGCGTCCGGTATGATTTGGTATTTAAATATAATCAGGCTAAGCAAAACTTAAACATACAATGTAGCTGTGATGATAGCATTGATAAGTGTGAACATATACATACTTGTCTTGATAGAATTATTACAGTTTTAGGGAATAATTTCTTTGCTCCTGATTATATGGACTCTAAAATAGATGCGCATTTATTAGCACAAGGTATGACACGCGCTGATGATCATGATGAGTTTTTTTTGTATCATTTAACTACTCGTGGTTTTGTTGTGGAATCGCGCTATAAAAATATTATTAAGCGAGTTAAGCCACCGTTGCCAATCTTTGAAAATGAATCAGAAAACCTACTCATGGCATTACCTTATCAAGAGCAAGTTGTACCTTCTGAAATAGGCTTAGGATTTTGTTTTTCTATTATCTCTTCTAAAAAAAATTTAAATAATGGGGATGCCATCCTTTCACCTGTGCTTGCCAAATATAATAAGGCTAAGACTGATTTTATCTCAGGAGTTAAGAAAATTGATTTTATTACCCTAAGTAATGCATTATCTGCTATCCAAAAGAATGAAGAACAATTACTTATTACCAAAGGATTGCAAGTAAACGAATTAATTGTAGACTATTTTAAAACGGAAAATATTCTTTCTTTAAAGCGTGGGCTTGCATACTTTAATGATATTTTCCCCTCTCTCACGTCTTTGTTTACCTATCATTATCAGCACGAATATAGTACTAAAATAATTAGAAAGAATCTTACTCCGATTACATTATCAGATCAGCCGCTTGAATTATCATTTACCTTAACTGAGGGATCATATTTTTATAATTTCAAAGCACATATCTCAATTGGTAATGCTGTTTTTGATATGGGCACTGATAATATGCTGCTTACGCCTTTATTTATCTTTATGAATAATATTATTTACCCAATTAAAACGGCTGATCTTTCCCTGCATTTACAGCATTTTAATGAGCAGCCCGAGGCTAATTATTATAAAAAAGATTTTAATAATCTATATCAACGCGTATTATTGCCACTTTCTAAAAAATTCAAAGTAAACTCACCTTCTTTTAAACTAGATAATGATCAAATAAACTCTGAAAATATCCTTAAAAAAGATAAAAGAGTAACTAAAAAAGCAGAAAAGCAAGGTAAAAATCAAGATAAAGTTCAAGATCACATATCAATTAAGCATGAGTTAGAAAAACATGTTTATATTGCAGATGCTGATGAGATGATCACTTTTAAATTAGCGACGCAATATCCATCACAATTGATTGAAGTAGGCTCTAATGAAATGCTATTGGCACATATCCGTGATAATCAGATCGTGCATACAGCGCGTGATAAAGAATTTGAAGATGGATTTTTAGAGGAATTTAAAGGATTGCATCCAGATTTTGAATCCCAGCGAGGCATTTATTTTTTACGCCCTGAGCAATTGATGGAAAAAAGTTGGATTTTGCATTCAGCAGATAAAATGAAAGACTTCGGGATTAAAGTTTTTGGCGCAAATACACTTAAATCATTTAAATTTAATCTCAATAAAGCAAGTATCCATGTTGATATTAAATCAGATATTGACTGGTTTGATGTCGAGATTAAAGTGAGTTTTGGCAATCAAAAAGTAGGCTTAAAATCTATCCAACAAGCATTTTTAAAGAAAACAAATTATATTGAATTAGGCGATGGCACTTTGGGGATTTTACCTGAAGAATGGATGCGAAAATTTGAACACTATTTTAAGGCTGGAGCGGTTAAGAAAGATAGTATTCAATTATCTAATTATCAATTTGGAATTATTGATGAATTATTTGATGAAATGGAGAAAAAACCACCTTTTCTACTTGAACTTTTAGAGAAAAAAAGACGTTTGCAAAATATTAGCCATATTGATCCTGTCGCAATTCCCAAAGGTATTAAGGCAAAATTACGTGATTATCAACATCATGGTTTAAATTGGTTGAATTTTTTAGATAAAAACCAGCTAGGCGGCTGTTTGGCTGATGATATGGGTCTTGGAAAAACTCTTCAAACCATTGCATTTTTACAACATTTAAAGCTAACTAAAGCATATTTATTGATTGATAAAAAAACTAAAATTGCACCACCTTCTTTAATTATCGCACCAACTTCATTGATTTTTAACTGGAAAAATGAAATAGAACAGTTTTGCCCGAGTTTAAAGATGTTGAGCTTTGTCGGAAGTAATCGCTTAGAACATAAAGATAATTTTTCAAATTATGATGTTATTATATCAACTTACGGATCACTTCTAAATGATATAGAATTTATGAAAGATATAAAGTTTCATTATATTGTTCTAGATGAAAGCCAAGCGATTAAGAATCCTAATTCACAGCGATATAAAGCAGTTAAACTACTTAATTCGTATAATAGACTCGTTTTAACAGGAACGCCTATTCAAAATAATACCTTTGATTTATATGCACAAATGAACTTTGTCAACCCAGGTTTATTAGGGAATATGAATCATTTTAGAAAGCAATTTTCGGATTTGATCGATAAGGATAAAGATTATGATACTTCTATCTTACTTGGTAAAATGATCGCTCCTTTTATATTAAGACGCACTAAGGAGCAGGTTGCCAAAGAATTACCTGAAAAAATAGAAAATATTATTTTTTGTGAAATGGGAATAGAGCAGCGGCGCGTATATAATTCATTTAAAGATAAATATCGTGACTATTTAATCAATAAAATCAATGATAATGGTGCAGAAAAATCACAAATGTATATTCTAGAAGGCTTAACTAAGCTCCGCCAAATTTGTAATTCAAGTGCCTTAATTTCTGATGATGAAGATTATGGGAATTATTCGATTAAACTCGATGTATTGATGGAAACTATTCAAGAAAAAACAAGTGATCATAAAATTTTAGTTTTCTCACAGTTTGTTAAAATGTTGCATCTCGTTAAAAATCGCTTAGATGATGCCCATATTCAATATGAATACTTAGATGGACAAACGCGAAATCGCGAAGAGTGCGTTAATAATTTTCAAAACAATAAAAAGGTTAGAGTATTTCTAATTAGCCTAAAAGCTGGCGGTGTCGGCTTAAATCTGACAGAAGCTGATTATGTCTTTTTGATTGACCCGTGGTGGAATCCTGCGGTAGAAAATCAAGCAATTGATCGCTGTTATCGGATTGGTCAAAAAAAGACGGTCATGGCATATCGAATGATATGTAAAGATACTATTGAAGAAAAAATTGTCCTACTTCAAAGCAATAAAAATCGTGTTGCCTCAAGTATTATTCAAATTGATGAGGAGAAAAAAACCTTTGATCTAGATGTAGTTAAAGATTTTTTTAGTTAAAGATTTTTTTAGTTAATGGCACATCTATAAATTAGATTTTTCTACGTTACACGATATTATTAAAATGCTCATTTACCTCAGTAAACTGCGCTTTTAATAATATCGCAATCCTTGGAAAATCTAATTTATATAAGCTCCCTAAGGCTGGACACCTTTTTTTAGAATTATATTTCCATATTTTCCTGTTTCACCTGTTATAACAATACAAAATGCTGTTTTTGCTTGCTTATAAAAAGCAAAGCGTTCTAGTTTTTGAATATTTATATCGGGTCGATAGGCAATTATTTCTGATAAATAAGATTCCTCAAGCGCAGGATTTACAGTATCACCTTCAGCTGCTTGCATCATTAAAACAGGTGGCGCATATTGATCTAATTCAAAAATAGGTAATATTGCTTTGAGTAAGGCTGTAACACTCACTCCATCTGCACGTAATACATTAGAACTCAATGAATTAGCTGGGAAGTGTGCATCTGCTAAAATTATTTCATCACCATGTCCCATTTGGGCTAGGTTTTTGAGTAAATCAGGTGAAATTAATGGGGAAATATTTTTGAGCATTTTGCTTCTCCTAGCGTTTGATAAATTGATAACCTGCAAAACTCTTCGCATTAAATAGCTTGGATAAATGACGCTGATCTCGATTATCAGGCATGCCTAGTTTTTGTCTAATTCCAATAAAATCAAGCATTTCTGTATCACTTACCTGCATGATAGGAGTTTGTAGCTGTGTTGCTAATAATAATATCTTGCAATATGAATCAACATTCTCAAGCTTCCAGTAGGCATCTTCAACATGAGCTCCCCACACAATAACTCCATGGCTTTGCATGAAAATACATTGATGATCTTTGGCAACTTTGCCTACATTAACGGCATTTTCAGGCGTGCCTGGGGTTGCATAATCTGCCATTGCAACTTCACCAAAAAAGATATCAGGTTCTGGCATAATTCCTGTAGGAGGTGTGCCATTGGTGATTACAAAGGCATTTGCATGAACAGGATGTGCATGAACACAAGATTTTGCATCAGAATTTTGCATAATACTTAAATGAGTTAAAATCTCACTAGTTGAGGGGCGTTTGCCTGCCTTTTGCCGTCCTTCCATATCAACCAAGCAAATATCGCTGATATCCATAAAGCCCTTGCTGATTAATGTCGGTGTACATAATATAAGATTATCACCAACACGCACCGAAATATTACCGCCATTGCCATCAACATACTCTTTTTGCCATAAACGCCTGCCTATTTCACAGATATTCTTTTTTATTGATATTATTTCAGGGTTATTAAAAAAAGAATTAATTTCTTCTTTAGTGACAGGATCAGCACCTTTTTTCCAGTGATATTCTAAGGAAGGCAAAGGTGGATTGATGCACCAATTATTGTCTTTTTCAGTTTGTTTGGTCATTAGTTAAGTCCTTAATTTAGATTATTGGGTATATTTATTGCGAAGGGGAGGGCAGGGACAAGGATGAGGCTTCTTTAGGGAGCTTCTATAAATTAGATTTTTCAAGGCTTGCGATATTATTAGCAGCGCAGTTTACTTAGGTAAATGAGCATTTTAATAATATCGTGTAACGCATAAAAAGAAATTAATAGATGTGCCCTTTTAATAATTGAGTGATTCATATAAGCGAGCATTATTTGTATTCGGAGTAATGGTTTGGTAGGAAATATTAAAATTATTACGTGACTCCTCTGGGTTTTTAAAAAGTTTAACTGCGCTAAAAGCTACCATTGCCGCACCTAAAACAGTTATTTCTGATGCATTTGGGATTTTAATTGGGATATTTAAAACATCTGCTTTGATTTGATTCCATAAGGTGTTTTTGCTACCACCGCCAACTAAAATCAATGCTGATGGTTTTGTGTTTGAAAATGAGCATAACTCATTAAAATTAAATTTTAACTTAAAAGATAATGCCTCTAAACTTGCTCTAAAAATAGCAGCTTTAGAGCTATTTAGGCAAAGCCCTGTAATTGATCCTTGCGAGAGCTGATTTTTAATTAAAAAATCTGGGTTTATGCGGATGTTATCTGAGCCAATAGGAATCTTGCTTGCAGCATCTATAATCATCTTATAAGGAGTTTTATCATCCCATAATAAACATCGCATTTTCTCAAGCATTCCTGAGGCAATCCATTGAATACCAGGGTTAATTAATTTGGGGTTTAAGTCTAATTCACAGGTTGAGTTAGATATATTTGCAAGTTTTTCTAGTGAAATAGTATGCGTGCGCAACATAAGAATTTCCCATGTTCCTGACGAAAGTACGGCTTGATTTATGTCCGCTCCAGAACCAAATAAAGCGAATTGAGTATCGTGTCCTGCACAAATTACAGGAAGATTAAGAGGGAGATTAAATTCTTGTGCAACACATTGTTTTAACAATCCAATTTGCTCGCCAGCATTTAACATAGTTGGAAAGAATGTTGAATCTATTTCCAAATAATTTAAAAGATCAGCATTAAATTGATTTTCATGAATATCAAATATCTGGCTAGTTCCAGCCATAGTACGATCTGTCGTTAATTCACCTGTTAAATAATGGGTGATTAATGATGATATAAATAGCCATGTTTTTGCTTGTGAATATATTTTAGGTTTATTATTTTTAAGCCAGATTAATTTATACAGCGTATTAAAACTAAAAAAACCAACCCCTGTATTTTTTTGTAGCAAACTTTGGCTAAAATGCGCTTCAATCTGCGTTACAGCTTCTAGCGTTCGTGGGCATTTCCAGCTAATGATTGGGTATAATAATTGTTGATTTTCATCAAGTAAACCACCATCAACCCCAAATGTAGTAACGGTTAATCCGATGATTTTCACATCATTTAATTGAGAAATGACATCCAAGCAACAGCACTGTAATGTTTTTAAAATATCATTCAAGTCCCAAGTGTAGAATGATTTTTCCAAATCAACACGTTGTGATGTATTGTTCCGTGATGCAATCGCTAAGATAACACCAGATGGATCAATTGCAACGGCACGTAAATTAGTTCCGCCGCAGTCAAGTACGATGATTGCTTGATTTGCCATGATAAAAGTCTCTGAATAATAAAATAAGCAAAAGGTGGTTAAAGAACAATTATTCGTAGGGCAAATTGATATATTCGCCCTACACTCTAATGTGTTCTTATTACAACGTTGTTACGAAAAATTACTGCAAAGGATATAAAAGTTTTTGAATTACAGGGTCTTGCATATTTTCTTTTGTAACAAATCCTGCGGCAACATCAATTTGTTTTTCAATAGGCTCACCTTTGAGTGCCAAACTTAACGCTTTTATCCCTTGATATCCCATTTGGAATGGATCTTGCACAATAAATCCTTGAATAATTCCTTGATTAACAAAGTCAATAATTGCTTCAGTGCTATCAAAACCAATCACCTTGATTTTATTTTCGAGTTTATTGCTTTGTATCGCATTCGCAACCCCAAGTGTTGCTCCCTCATTGGTTGCATAGATTCCGACTAAACCTGTATTAGCACGGATCATATCAATCGTTTTATCCATTGCTTTTTGTGGATCACCATCACTGTATTGCGTTGCTAATACCGTAATATCAGGATATTTTTCTTTCATTCGGTTAATAAAACCTTCAGAGCGTTCGATTGCAGTACTTGTACCTGCAACATGCGCTATGATTCCGACAATACCTTTTTGATCAATAAGTTTTGCCATTTCATCTGCGGCAACCGCGCCTGCTGAACGATTATTGGTTGCGACAAATGTTACAGGAAGATCAGATGCAATCCCAGAATCAAATGTAGCGACAATAATTCCTCGTGAATGCGCTGTTTCAACAATCGGAATTAATGCATTAACATCCAAAGAAGATAATAAAATTGCTTTAGGATTTTGAATAAGCATATCTTCCATTAATTGAATTTGCTGAGCAACTTGAGTTTCATCAGCAGGGCCTACAAAATTTGTCCGAATATTAAATTCTTTAGCAGCAGCTTCTGATCCTTTTTTAACTGTTTGCCAAAATTCATGTTGATATCCTTTACTTACAACTGGAATATAAATATCTTGTGCACTTGCGAACATACTGGTAAATGCAAGACCTAAAATAAATCCTTTTGTTAAATATTTTTTCATAAGATGTTTCCTTTATAGTATTAATAAATAAATAAATAAATAAATAAATTATTTAGATTTATTGCGTAAAGTATCTAAATAAACTGCGCCAATCACAACACCTCCCATTGCAACCATTTGCCAGAACTGAGAGACCCCCATTAAATTTAAGCCATTTTTTAAAATACTCATAATAAACGCACCAATAATTGTGCCACCAATTGTGCCAATACCACCATTTAAACTTGTGCCACCAATAATAACGGCGGCAATAGCTTCAAGTTCATATCCTTGCCCTCCAGATGGGTTACCCGAATTAATTCTGGAGGCTAAAATAACTCCAGAAATACCCGCCATTAAGCCTGAGAAAGAAAAAGCAAAGAGCTTAATTCTATCAACTTTAATTCCTGATAATTTTGCCGCGGCCTCATTGCTGCCTAGTGCATAAATATAGCGCCCAACAACGGTACGTTTTAAAATAAATGCAGCTATGATGGCGATAACAAAAAAATAAATCACAGGTAATGGAATCGTATTAAATAGATACCCTTGAGCTAGGCTTTTAAATTCTGGATATTTAATAAAATACAATGATCTACCATCGGTTAAAACCATATTAATGCCGCGTACCGACATCATAATTCCAAGAGTTGCAATAAATGCAGGTATTTTTGCCTTTGCGACTAAAAATCCATTGATAAAGCCGCAAAATGTACCTGCAAAAACTCCTGCCATAATTGCCAATGAAATCGGCATATTGTAGCTTGCAACCATGCCAACAATGACACCGCTAAATGCCATAATAGAGCCTAAAGATAAGTCAATTCCTGCGGTAATAATGACGTAGGTTACGCCAATTGCCATAATTCCAATTACGGATGTTTGCAGGGCAACGCTCATTAAATTTGCGACACTAAAAAAATGAGGTGAAGCTAAAGAGAAATAAATAATCAGTAATATTAAGCTCATTAAGGGGGCAAGCTTCATTAAAATAGATTTTAATTGTGTTTTATTAATAGCCACCGTCTTTACTGTTTTAATCTGTTGAGTCATATAATAATCTCCTTTTTTATAACTCCCTCTCATTATTAGAGGGCTTAGCTGATGTCCCATTTAGGTATTAAGTTTGCGCTATTTCAAGTGTTGCATATTTTAATAATACTTCTTGATTCGCCTCTTGCTGAGATAATTCTTTGGTAATCCTCCCATTGCGCATCACTAAAATTCGATCGCACATTCCCAATAACTCAGGCATTTCAGATGAAATCATGATAATAGATTTGCCTCTAGCAGTTAGTGATTGCATTAATTCATAAATTTCTCTTTTAGCACCAACATCAATCCCTCGTGTTGGCTCATCAAAAATAAAAATATCTGCATCACAAGTAAGCCATTTAGCAATAATGATTTTTTGTTGATTACCACCACTAAGAAGCCCTGCTTGCTGGTCTAAGTGAGGAGTTTTAATTTTTAATTTCTGCCTTAGTGCCTCACTTTGAATAGTGCAACGATCCTCATCCACTAACCATGCAAAACTAGAATATTGAGCATAGCTACTAAGCATAATATTTGTACCTACTGCCAAGCCAAGTGCTAAGCCATCTTTTTTACGATCTTCGGTTAAATAAGCAATTTTGTGTTCAATAGCCTCACTAACAGAGCGAATCATGATTTTTTTACCATTTAAATAAAACTCACCAGAATCGTAGGGATCTGCGCCAAAAATAGCTCTTGAAACCTCTGTACGACCTGCTCCCATTAATCCAGAAAAACCTAATATCTCTCCTTTATTGAGTATAAAATTAATATCTGTAAAACGCTTTCCTCGGGTTAAGTTTTTAACTTCAAATAATATCTCTGATGATATTGATGTATTTAGAGAAGTTTTTTTAGGATAAATATTGCCTAATTCGCGCCCTACCATTGCCGCAATTAAATCATCAATGATATCTGCTTTATAATCAACAGTTTTAATATATTGACCATCACGCATTACAGTTGCTCTATGTGCAATTTTTGTAAGCTCTTCAAGTCGATGTGAAATATAAATAATCCCAACTTTATTTTGTGTAAGCTGATGAATAATCTCAAATAATTTAAGTATCTCTTTTTCTGTTAATGCAGCAGTTGGTTCATCCATAACTAAAATACGCGCATCAATTGAAAGTGCTTTAGCAATCTCAATCATTTGTTGTTCTGCAACAGTTAACTCAGAAACCAACATTGTTGGATCTAAATCAAGACCTAATTTGTTTAATAACTCAAGTGTTTTATTATTTTGTTTTAGAGTATCTAAAAGACAATTTTCGATGCTACAAAATTCTCTACCAATAAAAATATTTTCCGCAATTGAAAGATGTGGAAATAAGTTAAACTCTTGATGGATCATGCTTATTTTATGTTTTTGAGCTGCTAATGGATCGGCAATATTAACTTTTTGATCATCAATATAAATCTCTCCAGAGTCTGCTTGATATACCCCCGAAAGCACTTTCATTAAAGTTGATTTTCCCGCACCATTTTCTCCCAATAATGCATGGACTTCACCTTCATTGACTGTTAATGACACATTATCAAGTGCTTTAACGCCTGGAAAGGTTTTTGTAATATGTTTCATTTCAAGCAAGGTCATATGAAATACTCCTTGTGAGCGCATTTATTTGGCAAAATCATACCATTAATACTTTAGGGGACTTCTATAAATTAGATTTTTCAAGGCTTGCGATATTATTAAAAGCGCAGTTTACTTAGGTAAATGAGCATGTTAATAATATCGTGTCAGCTGAAAAAGCAATTTATAGATGTGCCCTTTAATCTAAGCTTGACCTGCGAGCATTACCTGCATATTTTGCGTCAATGCCTGTGCAACAAACGCTTCTAACACATCTTGCAGATTTTCTTTAGGAACATAGGCAATGGAAATATGATTACTTTGATGCCCTGCCATTAAATCATCACGAGTTACTCCATGTAAAATACAATTCATTAGCGGCCAAACATCGCATGTTGCATCTAAACGGCGTTGATGTTCCGCTTGATCAAGCTCAAACGCCTCACCTGTGCCTATGTGCATGATGACATCTGTGCCTTCATAATGCGCACGCGCCCAAATAAAGCTACCAGCCTTGCCTTGTCCGCTAAGTGTTGATCCTCCTTTAGGGAAAAACATGCTGGGCTGGCGATTGCCAATTGCACCTTTAATCCCACCTTTTATATGCTCAAATGGGACTGCGCCTGAAATTTCAAAATCCCAATAAAACGTGCCTTTATATTCACTGCCCCAGCGAATATCATGCAAGGTTGTTTCAGATGGAAGACCCAAGCTATCAAGCAAGCGATAGAGCATTGTTTGCGGAATAGCTGTCCCCATATCTACTTCATTAATACAGGGAATTGGTTTGCCAGCTGCTATTATCTCGCCATTCTCATCAGGAATTGGGAAGCGCATCGTTGAGCCAATTGCACCTTCAGCAAAATCAGATGCAGCGCAAATATCTTTTAATCCTTGCTGATATTGCACGCCGACAGAGCTTAAGCCAAAACGTTTCACAAAACGCGCCATAGCTATCATCATCGCGCATTGCTCTAAAACTTGATTGCGCGTAAGTTCGGTCGCTTCATCTGCTCCAAATTTAAAAGTCATCCCGCGCTCAATATACCAATTAAGGCACTCTTCACGTAAAGCTTGCGGAACAAGGCTCATTTCATAAACTAAAGCTGATTGGGATAGCCCTTCTAGCGGCATTCCAATCTCAATTAAAGAGCGTTGTGGGAAAATACCGTTGATCATCCCCATGCAAAAAGTATCAAATAAACCTATGATTTCTTTGTTTTCTAAAATGTAATTACCCACATCTTTACCAATTTGTGCCGATGGCGTTTGCGTGATCTTATCACCCATTTTCACAGCTTTTAAATAACTTGTATCATGAATAATTTTGCCAGTTTTTAACCACGTATCTAAGCCATTATAGAAAAAATCATCATCAAAATTTTGTGACCAAAGGCGCGAGTATTTGATATTTATACTCGTAAGCGAACCTTCTAAGCATAAAGCTCCAACAAGCCCAGGCCAAGTTCCATCAAAATTAGCGAGCACTAAAACAGGACCTTTATGCCGTGCTAATGCGGGCACTAAATGATGTGAATATTGCCAGACAGTGATTAAAATAATCAAAGGTGCATGCGGATCAACACGACTTAAAACATCGCAACCTTCACGCTGACTTGAGATAAACCCATGTTTTTTAGCAGGATTATAATCATGAATGCGTTTAATAGAATAATCAAAACGCTCTTTAAGTACTTTGCTTAATTTATCTTCAAATTTCTCCTGAATTGCCCAACAAGTTTGATTCGCAGATTCACGCAAATCACCGTTAGTTATTAAGAATACTTCATTTTTATTTGCGCTAAAGGTTTTAGCGGTTGAGGTAAGTTTTAAAGTAAGTGTCGACATAAGAACAGTCCTTCGTGAGTTTAATAAAATTTTTGCTAACTCGTATAAAGCAAGCTAACACGATGATAGCTTATTTTTATTACATGTCAACTACATTTTTTAAATTATCATGCAAAATATTAACTAATGGGCATATCTATTTGTACTTTTATTTGTGCTTTTTAGCCAGCTACGCGTGCAAAACGCTTGTTTTTATTATCATGGGAGCTTAAAGCACGAAGCTAAATTTTAAATAGTAGTCAGTACAAGGCAGGCTTTTTTACAAGCCTAAATGCAACATGAATTAATTACTAATTAATTAATAATTGATTTAAGTCAAATATCAATATAAATTTAAATTGTAGTTGACATGTAATAAAAATAAGTTATTATCGCACGAGTGCTATAAACGAGTTAGCAGGAGTACAAGATCATAAGACACTAAAAAATAAAGTAACTACTCAGCAGGAATATCATTATGATTTATATGTGTTTTATTTTTAAAATTAAGATATTTTTCAGTTTAAAAAACTGTCAAAAAAAATAAAAAAAGATAAATATATT
>BHEQ01000012.1 GCA_003864535.1 Gammaproteobacteria bacterium | reverse complement strand
CCTTAAGTCATACTGATAAAATAAAAAATTAATATAAAATTAAGAGTTGGTTAATTAAAGTTGTTTTAATTAAAAACAAACAATTAGCCAACCTAAAAGATATTGTTAATATAGGCGGCCTTAAGTTTGTCTGAATTGATTGAATCTATCAATCAGAAAAACAGGAACTTATGCAGACACCAAATCAACTCAAAAATAGCCGTTTATTTAACAAAGTAGGCATATCTCTACGAACATCACAAATAATATGGACATAAATTGCGGCATTATTGAGCTCGTAAATGATCCTATTTTTACCCACAATAATTTGTTTATAGTTTGAGAAACCTAAATGTTCTAATTCAGGAGGGATACTCCCTGATTCAGGAAAGCTGCTGATTTGCGCTAATCCTTGTTTGATTAATTGATAACTATTTTGCCATGCGCCAACCGAGAACTCACGCAGCAAATATTTTTTTAAATCATTTAAATCTTGCTCTGCACCTCTTAATATATTGATGGATAAGCTCACTTAATTATCCTTATCCAGATCATTTAACACATCTTGAGCACTGCGATATAATCCTTCTTTAATATCTTTTTGCCCTAGAGCCAGTATTTTTAGCAAAGCGAGGGTTTGTTGCTGCTCATCATAACTTTTGATATCCATCACAACCAGCTTCGCTTCACCATTTTGAGTGATCACTAAAGGCTCACGATCAACCTGAATAGTCTTAATAATTTCAGCCGCATGTGACTTTAAGAAGCTAATGGGTTTAATGTGTGATTCATATTTCATTTAAAATTTCTCTACGACTAAATAAAGTCTAAATATAGTCTTAAAGTTTGTTTGTGGCAATTTTATTTATATTATTGGAAAACTTATCAAGACAATAAAAATATCACTTTGACATCTTATGAAATCTACACTAGGATGCAAGTAGACACTAACACTACAAAAAGGTCGTCTCAACGTCTACTTATGAATCAATCTACTGCACTTAACAGGCTTAACTTTTGGGATAAACAAGGGCATTACGTTTTTACCCTTGCCGATCTTAACAAAATTTTTATTGAGGATAGCCCCAAAACACTTCAGGCAACCTTAAGCCGTCTGGTTACGGCATCAATACTCTCACGCCCTGTTCGTGGCGTGTATCTGTTTAATCTTGCGCATAGTTTTGATGGTTATACCATTGAGCATATCGCTAAGGCATTACGACGCGGCGAGTATAATTATGTCAGCCTTGAATCTGCTCTTAGTGAATATGGTGTTATTTCACAGATTCCTATTGATCGGCTAACCATCATGACAACAGGACGAAAAGGGATTTATCACACACCATTTGGCACGATTGAGTTCACCCATACCAAACGTTCACAACACGATATTCTGGCAAATATTAGAACAACAGATCGCCCTTTAAGACTTGCAACAGCTGAATGTGCACTCCGCGATTTAAAGCGAGTCGGGCGCAATATGCATCTAATTGATGAAAAAGAGATGTACCATGGTTAATAAAGCAAATTTTACCCAATTAACTGAACTTGCCATGCAAGTCTCGGGGCGATCTCATATGCGTCCTGTTATTGAAAAGGAATTATTACATTACGATATCCTCTATTGCCTTGATATTCATGGATTATTAGACAAACTTACCTTTCAGGGTGGAACTTCTTTGCGCTTATGTTATGGCGCACCACGTTTTAGTGAAGATTTAGATTTTTCGGGTGGAATAAACTTTAACAGTAAGCAGTTATACGCCATGAAAGCCTGTCTGGAAAAGTATATTGGCGCACGTTATGGCTTTGAGGTGTCAGTTAAAGAACCTGATGAGTTAAAAAACGAGCCTGAATATAGAGGACTTAATGTTGATAAATGGCAAGTTTCGATTATTACTGCGCCTAAAAATAAAGATTTGCCTAGACAGCGAATTAAAATCGAAGTAGCAAATATTCCTTCTTATTCACGAGAACCTAAGGCGTTGATTGCTAATTACGACTTTTTACCCGATGGTTATACCGACACGCTAGTATTAACTGAAACTCTAGATGAGGTGATGGCAGATAAGCTCGTCTCACTGGTGAATACTAGGCATTATGTCCGTTACCGTGATATTTGGGATTTACGTTGGCTAAAGCAACAAGGTGCTACTTTACGTATAGATTGGGTTAATAATAAAATTATAGATTATCGTATTGATGATTATCCTATTAAATTAAGCGAAATGTTGGTGCGTTTACCCTCAATCATTAAAAGTGACGCGTTCCGTAATGAAATGACGCGTTTTATTTCACAAGAGGTACAGGAGCGTACTTTGCACAAAGATAAATTTTATAGTTTTTTAACCACTGAAATAGTAAATATGATGCAACAAGTACAGAGTCTATTAAATGGCGGTACTTCACCTGAAAATGAATTTAATATATGAGCATTATTTTAGAAAAATAGTTATTGCAAAATCTGCAACAACTGCCAGCAACAAGCTACAACAATGAGACCACGCATGAGCCAACAAATGCAAATTTACCCGAGTGATTCTAGATTATGCTAAATAAAACTTTTATTATAAAATAATGAGTACAATTGCTTAATAGAAATGTGTACACATTATTTTAATACGTATCATCTTGATACATTATATAAATTTAAAAGGTCGTTGATGCAAATTTTTTCAATCAAAAACAAAGAATTAACTGCATTAAAAGTGCGTCCGTTTAAGCTTGAAAGAGAGCTTCAACAACTCTTTGAAGCTAATTTAGCTTGCATCAGCAACTTACAGCTAGTTAAATCTGAATTCACCATTAAAGAATATCGCATAGATACCTTAGCTTATGATGAGGAAGCTAAGGCTTTTGTGATTATTGAATATAAACGTGGTCTTAGCCTGAGTGTTATTGATCAGGGTGTGACTTATTTAAATCTTATGTTTGAGTATCAAGCTAATTTTATCATTGAATATAATGAGTTGTTTCATAAAAACTTAAAGCGTAGCGATGTTGATTGGTCACAAAGTAAAATTATTTTTGTTGCCCCAGCCTTTACCGATTATCAAAAACAATCAACCAACTTTAAAGATTTGTCGATAGAGCTGTGGGAGGTCAATCGTTTTGGAGATGATCTTCTTTCAATTATTCCTATTAAAAAATCAAAGTCCGCACCGAGCATTAAGCAGCTTAAATCTACCAATAGTACTGTCTTAGATACAATCACAAAAAATATAATCGTTTATGACGAAAGCTTTCATTTAGATGGTAAATCAGATGAGCTTCTTGAGCTTTATGAAAGCTTTAAAAATGCTATTTTAAGCTTAGCACCTCAATTAGAAATCAAAGCCAATAAATTATATTTAGCCTTTAAACAAGATCAAAATAATATTGTATCTATCCATTTACAAAATAACGCCTTAAAAATCTGGCTGAATGCCAAAAAAGGCAATATAGATGATCCGAAACAATTAGCCCGAGATGTCGCTGCTATTGGGCATTGGGGCGTTGGCGATTATGAGCTGATTGTGAGTGATACGCAAAACAAAGAATATATCATGAGCTTGATTAAGCAACTTGTGGAGCTGTAATCATGAGCCAACAGATAGAGATTTATCAAAGCGATGATGGCGGCTTGCAGCTTAGTGTCGCCTGCCAAGATGATTCAGTATGGCTATCGCAAGCTGATTTAAGCCTATTGTTCAATAAAAATAAACGCACTATTTCTGAACATATCGGTAATATTTTCAAAGATTCTGAATTAGCTGAAGAGGCAGTTGTCCGGAATTTCCAGTCAACTGCTGCTGATGGCAAATCCTATCAGATTAAGCGATACAATCTTGACCTCATTATCTCAGTCGGCTACCGCGTAAAATCACCCCAAGGAATCAAGTTCCGCCAGTGGGCGAGCAAAATATTAAAACAGCACTTATTGCAAGGTTACACCATCAATCAGCAGCGATTTGAGAAAAATGCAATTGAACTTAAACAAGCATTAACTTTAATTAATAAAGTCGTTAAAACGCCTGCGCTTGATGTTCATACGGGCAGAGGTTTAGTCGAAATCATCAGTCGTTATACTCAAACATTTTTATGGCTCCAGCAATATGATGAAGGCTTGCTCGAAGAGCCACAAGGGCAAATAGGTGGGCAACTAACGCCACTTAATGATGCGCTAAATGCTTTAGCGCAACTCAAACAAGACTTAATGGCAAAAGGTGAGGCCAGTACACTTTTTGCGCAGCTCCGTGCGGATGGGCTCAGTTCAATTTGGGGCACTTTAGAGCAAAGTATTTTTGGTGAGCCTGCCTATCCGAGTATTGAGAGTAAAGCGGCGCATTTACTTTATTTTGTGGTTAAAAATCATCCTTTTGCCGATGGCAATAAACGCAGTGGTGCATTTTTATTTATTGATTTTCTCTATCGTAATCAACGTTTATTTAATGTGGAAAATGAAGTGATCATTAATGATTCTGGTCTGGCTGCCATCACTTTATTGGTCGCTGAATCTGAGCCTAAAAACAAAGAGACGATGATACATTTGATTATGCATATATTAGCGCAAGGAAACCCATAAATGAAATTCACTGAAGCAAAGCTTGAAACCGCGATTATCGAACTGCTTGGCAAGCAAGGATATCCACATTTTGCAGGAGATGCCTTAAATCGTGATGATAAAACTCAAGTTTTGCTTCGCGATGATTTACGCGCCTATCTTGCCAAACGCTACCTTATTGATGAGATTACGCCGAGTGAAATTGACGCTATTATTCACCAAATAAGCAGCTTGCCTGCGCAAGATTTATATCAAAACAATAAAACATTTTGTGGATGGTTAGCGAATGGATTTTTGTTCAAGCGGCAACCGCTTAAAGGATCTGAACATCGCAGCCAAAAAGATTTGTATATTGAGCTTATCGACACTGATTTTGTTATGGATGCCGTCAACCCAGCAACAGAGGTAGATCAAGCTGATCATGATAAAAATATCTACAAAATCGTCAATCAATTTGAAATAGAAGCTCTGACAAGTAACGGACAAAATGCTCAGCTGCGTATTCCTGATGCTATTTTATATATCAATGGTCTACCCTTAGTTGTTTTTGAATTTAAAAGTGCGATTCGAGAAGAGGCGACGCTTCATTCGGCCTATGTGCAACTCACAACGCGTTATCGGCGTGATATTGGGCAGTTATTTGTCTATAACGCCGTGTGCATTCTTAGTGATGGCGTGAATAATAAAATGGGAAATTTATTTGCGCCGTATGAGTTTTACTATACATGGCGCAAAGTTAGTGGTTATGAATTAGTCGAACAGCAAGGGATTAACTCGCTATATACCTTGATTGAGGGCTTATTTAACAAGGCGCGTTTACTCGATGTGGTTAAAAACTTTATCTACTTTCCAGATACGGGCAACAAAGAGATTAAAATTTGCTGCCGTTATCCGCAATATTACGCCGCGCGTAAGCTCTTTTTTAATATTAGGCTCGCCCAAAAACCAACTGGCAACGGACAAGGCGGGACTTATTTTGGCGCAACAGGCTGTGGTAAAAGTTTTACCATGCAGTTTTTAGTGCGCCTATTAATGAAAAGCGTTGAGTTTGCAAGTCCGACGATTGTATTGATTACAGATCGTACTGATTTAGATGGTCAATTATCCACGCAGTT
Source organism: Gammaproteobacteria bacterium (assembly GCA_003864535.1). Classification (GTDB taxonomy): domain Bacteria; phylum Pseudomonadota; class Gammaproteobacteria; order Cardiobacteriales; family Wohlfahrtiimonadaceae; genus BHEQ01. Next base: position 13,843 of record BHEQ01000012.1, on the reverse strand, counting down.
TAGCAATGCTAAAACCTTTATTGGCGATGCCACCGTTGTGTCGGTTCATAGTCGCGAAAATTTACGTGCCCAACTCAAAGGGCGCAATAGCGGCGGCGTGTTCTTAACGACTATTCATAAATTTTATGAAGATACGCAGTTATTATCTGATCGTTGCAATATTATTTGTATCTCGGATGAGGCGCATCGGAGCCAAATCAATCTTGATCAAAAAGTAAAAGTTACCGACACAGGCGTTAAACGTAGCTTTGGTTTTGCTAAATATCTGCATGATTCCTTACCGAACGCGACCTATGTCGGTTTTACTGGTACGCCGATTGATGCAACGCTTGCTGTTTTTGGTGAGATAATCGACAGTTACACGATGACTGAATCTGTTGATGATGAGATTACCGTGCGCATTGTCTATGAAGGACGCGCGGCAAAGGTAGTGTTAGACAATGGTAAACTTGCAGAGATCGAGAGCTATTATCAAGAATGTGCTGAAAATGGAGCAAACGAGAATCAAATTGAAGAAAGTAAGAAAGCGAGTGCCAATATCAATGCGATTTTAGGTGATCCTGATCGCATTCAAGCATTGGCACAAGATTTTGTTGAACATTATGAAAAACGCATCAATGAAGGAGCAACGGTTGCGGGCAAAGCGATGTTTGTTGCATCAAGCCGCCAGATCGCTTATCAATTTTATCAACAATTACAAGCACTGCGTCCTGAATGGTTTGAGCTTAAACAGTGCTGTGCCCGTGAGAGTTTAACCGAGAAAGAGCAGCGAGATATTGTGCCGATTGAGCGCGTAAAAATGGTGATGACGCGCGGTAAGGATGACGCTAAAGCATTGTATGATTTATTGGGTAACAAAGAGCTGCGCACAAACTTAGAGGCGCACTTTAAAAATCAACACTCAAACTTTAAAATCGCAATTGTGGTCGATATGTGGTTAACAGGCTTTGATGTGCCGTTTTTAGATACGATGTATATCGATAAACCTGTGCAAAAACATAGCCTAATCCAAACTATCTCACGCGTGAACCGCAAGTTTAAGGGCAAAGATAAAGGCTTGGTGGTTGATTATATCGGCATTAAAACCCAAATGAACCTCGCATTAGCGATCTACTCCAAACTTAATGAAACCAATTTTGAAGATTTACAGCTCTCGATTGTTGAGCTTAGAAATTATCTTGATTTGATCAAACAAATCTTTCACGGTTTTAATTATCAGGATTATTTTAACGGCACTCCGCTTGCGCAGCTGCATAGTTTAAACCGTGCGGCTAATTTTGTGCTCGAGATCAAAAAACGAGAACTGCGCTTTATGGGCTTGGTGCAACGCCTTAAAGCGGCTTATGATATCTGTTGTGGTAGCGAAAGCGTGACTGAAACTGAGCGTGATTTTATCCATTTTTATATCGCAATCCGCTCGATTGTCTATAAGCTAACCCGCAGCGACGCACCCGATACCGCACAAATGAACGCGCGCGTCCGCGATATGGTCACTGAAGCCTTAAAATCTTGTGGCGTAGAGGAGATTTTTAAACTAGGTGAGGACAATGCACAGGCGCTTGATATTTTTGATCCAGAGTATCTGGAACGCATTAATAAAATCAAGCTGCCTAATACTAAAATCCAGCTCCTGCAAAAGCTCCTTGCTAAAGCAATCAGCGATTTTAAAAAAGTGAATCAACTCAAAGGGATTAATTTTTCTGAGAAATTTCAATCCCTCGTTACAAGCTATAATGAACGCCGCGAAAACGATGCGCTCACAGGAGATGAGCTTGAGGTGTTTACCGATCAAATCATCTTGATGATTCACGATCTTAAAACAGAAATGAACTCATTTACCGAGCTTGATATCGATTTTGAACAAAAAGCGTTTTATGATATTTTGGTGTATATGGCGCAAAAGTATGATTTTAGCTATCCTGAAGATAAACTGCTTGAACTTGCCAAACGTATGAAAATAATAGTGGATGATAAAACAAGCTATCCAGATTGGAGCGAACGTGAGGATATAAAAGCTCAACTTAAAGTTGGAATTATGCTGCTGCTGCATAAGTTTGGTTATCCGCCAATTACTTGTGATGAGATTTATCTGGGAGTGATCGCACAAGCAGAGAGTTTTAAAAAGCATCAAATGAGCGCTTAATTACTCACTTAAGGCTTTTCCCCCTAAATCCCCCCTTCGCAGGGAACACTCCGTGTTGTGAGACTTTTAGAGCTCCTCCCCTGCGAAGGGAGGCTGGGAGGGGTTCTTTAAATCCTTAACTTAATATCGTTGAGTGGTTAGAGGTCAACGTCATTAAGTTTAAGGCTTTCCCCCCTATATCCCCCCTTCGCAGGGGGGACTCCGTGTTGTTGGACTTTTAGAATTCCCTTTAAGTATAAATAGCTTCAAAGTTCAATAATTTACAATATTTTTAAATTTGATAATCTAATTAAATTTCAGTTAGTTAGAAACAATAACATTCAAGAGCTAGGTATTTTAGGATATTCTTTCTATAACAAATAGTTTTTTACGCTAAAATTAGCAGTTATATTAATTTAGATCATAATTTGAGCGCGAATAAAATGAAAAAATCTAGAAAAATAAGCACTACGGTTGCCTGTATACTTTTAAGTTCACAGCTGGCAGGATTGAGCATTGCTGCGCAATACCCGATGCCACCTGAAGGTGTTGATCTTGTTGGTGAAATTACTATTGCCTACCCAAGATATGAAGATACCTTACTAGAAATAGGTGAACGTTATGAAATGGGCTTTGATGAGCTTAAATGGGCAAATCCAAATGTAAATACTTGGGTGCCAGGAGCAAACACTCCCGTGATAATTCCAGCACAGTATATTCTCCCAAAAGGTGTACGCGAAGGCATTGTGCTGAACATACCTGAAATGCGAGCTTATTATTTTCCTAAAGATAAGCAAAGTGTGTATATTTACCCCGTAAGTGTGGGACGTATGGACTGGAAAACACCTTTAGGCAAAAGCTATGTCACCGCTAAACAAAAAGACCCTGCTTGGTATCCACCTGAATCTATTCAACGCGAGCATCTAGAAGATGGGCGCGGCGTTCTTGGTAAATATGTAGCCCCAGGACCGAATAATCCGCTTGGACAACATGTTTTGCGCCTCAGCCTCCCAAGTTATTTATTGCATGGCACAAATGATAGTGATGGCATAGGTATGCGCGTAACCCACGGCTGTATGCGTTTCTTTCCAAAAAATATTGAAGAGCTATATAATATCGTACCTCTAAAGACAAGCGTCTATATTATTAATCAGCCTGTTAAAATCGGCTGGGATGGGGAACGTCTGATGATTGAGACTAACCCAACCTTAGAAGAGGATAATCTAAGCAAAGCTGATGTAGTTAACATTGCCCACGAGCTCTTAATTAGCTATCAAAATGATGAATCTATCGAACTAAATGATATAAAAATTATTGATATAGCCATAGAACAAATGAGTGGAATTCCTGTGCAAATAGGCAGAAAAAGATCTAGTTTGCATACTCAAGAAAATAGTTATGAGGATGAGGATATTCAAGATTTTAATCCAAAAATGCCGCTCCAATTAATCAGCCAATAAACACGCAGATGGGGCTTCTATAAATCTGTAGATAAAATACATAGGAATATCAATGAAATACAGCATAATCATTCCCGCACGTATGAATTCAACGCGTTTGCCCAATAAAATGATGCGCAAACTATTTGGCGTACCGATTATCGAAAGAACATGGCGCCAAGCGGAACTTATAGGGCAGCAAGTGATTGTTGCAACTGATGATATAAGTATTCTTAGACATATGCACGGCATTGGTGCACGTGCGATGCTTACAGACATTAATCACCAAAGTGGCACGGATCGTTTAAGCGAAGTTGTGCTTGAATATGGATTTCCTGATGAGCATATTATCGTCAATTGGCAAGGCGATGAGCCATTTTTGCCGCGACCATTGCTCGATCAAGTTGTGAATTTACTTATAGATAATCCAGAAGCTGCTATGAGCACTTTAGCTGCAAAAATAACCGATATGAAGCATTTTTTAGATCCCAATGTTGTTAAAGTTATCCAAGATTTAAATGGCTTTGCTTTATATTTTTCTCGCGCCCCCATTCCATATCCGCGTGATTTTGATTTAAATAGTGCGAGCTTACCTGATGATTTTCAAGGATTACGTCATTTAGGTGTTTACGCATATCGCGCTGGATTTTTGAAAAAATATCCAACTTTAAAGCCCGTCGCTCTAGAAAGTACCGAGAAGCTTGAGCAATTACGTGGGCTGTATAATGGCTATAAAATCATTCTTGATATTGCTAAAGTTCCAGTACCAGTCGGAATTGATACTGAGGATGATTTGAAAAATGCAGAATTATACTTAAGAGACTATTATTCTTAACTTATTTTTAAATTATTTTTAACCTATTCTTAATATAGGCTTAATATAGGCTTAATTAATTTCAAGTAATTAAATTTTCCTTTTTATCACCCTTAAGCTAGGTTATAATCCCAAAGATTTATTAGGCATTTTCTTTTACTAGCTCTCCTAATATCCAAGACACTTATCTACTTTTTAATTCTATTTTTTAATTTATTAATAATAAGAGACTATTATGTTCAAAAGCTTTAGATCCATGTTTACAAACGACCTTTCCATCGACTTGGGCACAGCAAATACATTAATATTTATGCGTGGGCAAGGAATTGTGCTCGATGAACCCTCAATTGTTGCGGTGCGCCACTTAAAAAATGGTAGCAAAGAAATCGCTGCGGTTGGATACGAAGCCAAAAAAATGCTCGGGCGCACGCCAGATGGCTTAAGCACAATCAGACCCTTAAGAGATGGGGTGATTGCAGACTTAAAAGAAACTGAAATCATGCTCGATCGCTTCATTAGAAAAGTAGTTAAACGCGGCATTTTTAGTAGTAAATTGCGCGTCTTACTTTGTGTGCCGTATGGTGCTACGGATGTGGAGCGTAAAGCACTCAAGGAAGCAGCTTTAAATGCTGGCGCGAGTGTCGCTTATTTAATTCCAGAGCCTATGGCGGCTGCAATTGGCGCAGGAATGCCAGTGCATGAGGCCTCAGGTTCTATGGTTTTAGATATTGGCGGCGGTACATCTGAAGTTGCGGTTATGAGCTTAAATGGTATTGTGTATGCAAGTTCTGTCCGCATCGGTGGTGATCGCTTTGATGAGGCAATTATTGCTTATGTGCGCCGCAATTATGGAATGTTAATTGGTGAGCCAACCGCCGAGCGCATCAAACAAGAAATTGGTTCAGCTTATCCTTCTTCTGATATTTTAGAAGCGCAAGTGCGCGGACGCAATATCAATGAAGGGATTCCTAAGACATTTACTTTAAATTCAAATGAAATCCTAGAAGCTCTGCAAGAGCCACTCCAAGGCATTGTAAGTGCCGTTCGGGTTGCGCTTGAGTCAACTCCTCCAGAATTAGCCGCAGATATTGCCGAGCGCGGCATTGTTATAACTGGCGGTGGAGCTTTACTGAGACATATTGATCGCTTAATTTCAGAAGAAACAGGATTAACCACAATTATTGCTGAAGATCCGCTTACTTGCGTAGCAAGAGGTGGTGGACGCGCACTAGAGTTAATGGAAGCCCACGGCACTCATTTTTTTGCAATCGAATAGTTTAATTTTATCTTAAGCACGCCATGCCTAACTCTAAAGATCCTATTTTTGGCAAAAGTACTCTATTAAATTTAAGCACTATCTTTTGTATAATGCTCTCTATTTTATTTATGATTGTTGATCAGCGTACGCATAAACTTGAGATGATAAAATCTCGAGTCTCTAATATTTTGCATCCAGTTTTATGGCTTGCCCAAACACCGATAGCTACAGGCTATAAAATTGGCGCACAATTTAATCATTATCAGACATTATTGCAAGAGAATGAAGAGTATAAAAAACGTCAATTATTCCTAAATGTTGGTTTGCAAAAAATGGCCTCATTAGAAGCTGAAAATCAGCGTTTGCGTACTCTTTTGAAAGCCTCTGTTGATCTTGATGAGCCATCTTTAGTTGCAGAAATACAATCCTTAGACTTAGATCCTTACCGAAATATCGTCATCTTAAATCGTGGGCATCGTGATAATGTTATGGTTGGGCAAGTATTGATAGATCCCAATGGACTTGTCGGTCAAATAACTGAAGTAAATGAGTTTTCATCTAAAGCTATCTTAATTTCAGACCCAACTCATTTAATTCCAGTGCAATTGGATCGCAATGGATTAAGAGGGCTTGCCGCAGGAACTGGTAATTTAAATGTCTTAGAGATCAGAAACATTCAAATGCATGAGAATATCCATAATGATATTAAAAAAGGTGATCTATTTGTAAGCTCAGGCTTAGATGGGAGATTCCCCGCAGGATATCCTATTGCAACGGTAGAACTTGTTGAGTATGATTCAAGCAAGCCTTTTGCTAAAATTATTGCGAAACCAACCGTGCAGCTTGATCGTATTCGTGAGGTGCTTATTTTGAAAAAAGTAAGATCCAAGTTAAATGAGGCTAAGTGAAGCTAAGTGAAGCTAGGTGAGGCTAAGAGAAGCTAAGATTCCAACGCCATTAAGTTAAATTTTAAAAGCCCCTCCCAACCTCCCCTTCGCAGGGGAGGAGCTCTTATAAACTAGATAATTACTCTCAAAGGTAATAATAAGGTAATAAATTGAATATCATCTTTATTATATTTTGTTTTATGATTAGCTTTGTTTTAGAAGTAATTGCATTACCTAATGCTATTAGCTTAATACGCCCTAATTTTATCCTGATGATGATCATTTTTTGGGCCTACATGCCTTATGCACATTTTCATATTATTTATGCTTGGGGAATTGGATTATTAGTAGATATTTTGCTTGGCTCTTTGCTTGGGCAATATGCGCTTATATTTACAATCTGTGCCTTTATCACGAAGAAATCTTATGTTTTTTTGAAAGAGCGTAATTTATTTCAGCAAACTCTCTGTCTTATGGGCTGCTTCTATGTGCAAGCGTTACTTATTGCATGGATCAATGGAATGTTAAATTATCCAAGTCCTTATGGGAAGCTGTTATTTATACCTGCATTATTATCGACACTATTGTGGCCTTTATTTTTTAATATGATGCGCAATTGCTGTATCCTTTTAGGGATGGATACAAAATGAATGTATATAACGAGAAATCTAAACAGAGAAAGTCACCCAGAGCTTCAGGCAAGAAATATCAAGAAATATTAGACAGAATATTTGTGAATAGAGTTTCCTTTTTAGTTATATTTATGTTTTTATGTTTTTCTATTCTTATAGCTACATTAATGTTTTTGCAAGTTTTAAATTATGGGCGTTACGCGACTCAATCTGAATCAAACCGCATTAAATTTATCCCACTGCCGCCAGCACGCGGCTTGATTTATGATCGAAATGGGGTTCTATTAGCAACTAGTGTTATTTCTAATAACCTAACCATTACCCTGCAAGATATTGAACTCCCTATCGATGATATCATTGCTGAAATATCTAAAATAATTACCCTCTCACCGCAAAATATTATTAGATTTAAGCGGCTCAGCCGTGATGCGCCACGCCAAAACCCACTTATAATTAAGGATCAGCTAAGTGATGCGGAAATAAACACATTATCCGTTGATCTATATAAAATTAAAGGGGTTGAAATATCCTCTCAAGCAACCCGAATTTATCCTTTTAAAGAATCAGCAGTGCACGCTTTAGGCTATGTTGCAAGGATAGATAAGAAACATATTGAGTCTATCAAAGAAAATAATCTTCAAGATCAATACATAGGGCTTACGCATATAGGTGTTCGCGGTGTTGAGGCTAGTTTTGAGGATCTGTTGCGTGGCAAAATGGGGTTTGAAAAAGTAGAAACAAACCGCGATGGGCGCATTGTCCGTAAAATTAACCGAACTGATCCAATTCCTGGGCAACATTTATATTTATCCTTAGATATTAGATTACAAGCATATGCTGAAAAAATATTAGGAAACTATAAAGGGTCTATCGTCGCTCTTGATCCTAAGACAGGCGAGGTTCTTGCTTTTGTCAGTAAACCAATGTTTGACCCAAACTTATTTGTTAATGGAATTTCCACTCAAGCATATAAAGCCTTAGACTCAAATCCCAGTTTTCCTTTTTTAAATCGGGTGATGCGTGGGCGTTATCCTCCAGGTTCTGCTATAAAACCTCAAATTGGAATTGCAGGTTTAGAGCTTGGCACGATTACACGTTCTAAAACAACATTTTGCCCAGGATATTATAGTGCGCCAAATTCTGCGCATAAATTTAGAGACTGGAAAAAAAGCGGGCATGGCTTTGTTAATTTATCCAAAGCTATTCAAGTCTCGTGCGATGTTTTCTTTTATGATCTTGCTTTAAATACAGGGATTGAGCCACTCACAGATTTCTTAAAAAAATTCGCTCTGGGAGAACCTACAGGTATTGATCTATCTGGGGAATTCTCAGGGATTGCACCAACCCCAAGCTACAAAAAACGCACCTCAAAACAACCTTGGTATCCGGGAGACACGATTACAGCTGGTATTGGGCAGAGCTTTTGGCTGGTTACCCCTTTGCAAGTAGCTCAAGCAACAGCAATCATTAGCATGAAAGGGCATGCATTTAAACCAAGAATGCTCTACGCCACGCGCGATCCTGGCCTTGCAAGCATTAAGCTAACACCTGCTAATCCAACTGAGCCGATTATATTAAAAGATCCGCGCAATTGGGATTATATGATTGCGAGTATGGTATCTGTCGTCCATAGCCCTGCTGGAACTGCGCGTAGACTAGCGGCTGGGATTAATTATCAAATTGCAGGAAAAACAGGAACAGCACAGGTTCGGTCAATCGCTCAAGGGCGTACTTATGATGCAAGCCGCTTGGCTAAAAAACATCATGATCACGCTTGGTTTACAGGATTTGCCCCAGCAAATAATCCTAAAATAGCAATTGCGGTAATCGTAGAAAATGGTGGCTCAGGTTCTGGAGTCGCAGGGCCTATCGCAAAAAATATCATGAATGCTTGGATTACCAATTTTAAAGATGTTAATGATACTTTATCTTTAAATGAGGCTGGAGGAGAATAATGAGTATATATCAAGAGCCTAAAGAGCATCACAAGAGTGGCATATTAAGCTTTTTTAATCTTGATACAACCCTAGCTTTACTATTGATGAGTCTCTGCGGATTTGGATTGCTCGCACTTTACAGTGCCAGTCGGCAAAATATAGACTTAGTTTTTGGACAAGCACTTAAACTGGGTCTAGGCTGTTTTGTAATGCTTGCAATCGCGCATCTTCCGCCTAAATTCTTAAAATATTTAGCACCACCTCTCTTTATAATTGGCATGTTGTGCTGCTTATTAATTTTTGCGAAAATTGGAGATAAATATCTCCTAAGCGTTGCCGTTAAAGGCTCAAGACGCTGGCTTGATTTAGGTTTTTTTAGATTCCAACCATCTGAGATTATGAAATTAGCCGTCCCGATGATGCTTGCATATTTTCTAGATAAACGTATTTTACCCCCAAGTTTTTTTACAATTTTAGTCGCCTTATTAATTTGTCTAATTCCGTTTGTAACTATCTTAAAACAGCCAGATTTAGGGACATCTTTGTTAGTTATTTTCCCTGCATTATGTGTGATTTTTTTAGCAGGTTTAGGCATGCGCTATATATTAACTGCAGTGTTAGCTATCGCCACAGGAGCACCACTTTTTTGGGAGTATATTATGACGGATTACCAAAAACAGCGCGTGTTTACTTTCCTAGACCCAGAAAGTTCACCATTAAAATCAGGTTATCAGGTTATCCAGTCTAAAATAGCGATTGGATCAGGCGGTATGTATGGCAAAGGTTGGTTAAATAGCACTCAGGTTAATCTACAGTTTTTACCAGAAGCTACGACTGATTTTATTTATGCGGTGATTGCTGAAGAATTTGGCTTGGTTGGCTTATCTGTATTGCTTGGAGTTTATTTATTAATTATTTTACGCTGCTTTATGATCTCAATTCAAGCACGCGATACATTTTTTAAGCTCTTGGGTGCATCGATAACAATTAGCTTGTTTGCTAATATATTTATTAATGGAGCAATGGTAAGTGGTATATTGCCAGTTGTGGGCTTACCATTGCCTTTAATAAGTCGTGGAGGCACTTCAATTATTGCTTTATTTGCAAGCTTTGGTATTTTAATGAATATTTATTCACATCGTTTAATTAAACCCAAAAAGAAAAAATTCTCTGATTATGATTAATTCAATCAAAATCACTTACTTTAATAACTAACCATATGCTTTAACATCTATGTTTTAACATCTATATTTTAACCGACATTCCGCACCAATTTTTATGTTATTAAAAAAATCAAGTTAAGGATTTAAAAGACCTCTCCCAACCTCCCCTTCGCAGGGGAGGAGCTCTAAAAGTCCCACAACACGGAGTGTTCCCCGTGAAGGGGGATTTAGAGGGGAAGCCTTAACATTATCCAATCATTTATTTAAGGAAAAAAAATATGTTACTCAATAAAGCAATAATCACAGTGTGCCTTAGCGGCTTATTATTTGGCTGTCAGGCATCAACTAGTCAAAATACGAGTAAAGTGGCACCACCACCTGTGGAAATAGTTACAGGAGATGCACATCTTGAGCAACGCTTAGATGTACAGAGCTTTATAAAAATGATGGTTACTAAGCATGGTTTTAATGAAAAATACCTTCAAGATATCTTCACTAAAACAAGATCCCAGCCTAAAATTATTGCTGCAATAAGTCGCCCTGCGGAAAAATCTAAAACATGGGGTGAATACCGACCTATTTTTATGACGCAAAAGCGCATTGCCGATGGGGTTCTCTTTTATAAAAATAATGAAGCTGATTTAAAACGTGCAGAACAGCAATATGGGGTTAATGCTGAGACTATCGTGGCAATAATTGGCGTAGAAACTAGTTATGGAGCGAATAAAGGGAACTGGCGCGTGATTGATGCTTTATCAACACTTGCCTTTAATTATCCAAAACGTGCGGATTTTTTTGTTAAAGAGTTAGAGCATTTCTTAATTATTGTGCGCGAGAACTCAGCAGATCCTTTTAGCTACACAGGCTCTTATGCAGGAGCTATGGGCTTGCCCCAATTTATGCCATCAAGCTATCGCAATTTTGCGGTTGATTTTAATGGTGACCACAAACGTGATCTTTGGAATAATAAAAGCGATGCCATAGGCTCTGTTGCCAATTACCTTGCTAAAAATGGTTGGTCACGCGGTGGCAGTATTGCTTTGCAGGTTAAAGCAAGTCCGAATGCGAGTATTGCTAAAGTTACGCATGATGGCAGCATTAAAGCACCGTATAATAGTGTTGCAGAGCTTATTAAGGCTGGGGTTGTCACAACCGCTAATCCAAATGGTAAAGCTTTATTATTAAAATTTGAGAACACTAGCGGCTTAGAGTACTGGTTTGGATTTCAGAATTTTTATAGCATAACTCGCTATAATAGATCACCTTTATATGCTCTAGCCGTCTATCAATTAGGGCAGGCAATTAAGCAAGCTTTATAAATTAGATAATAATGAGATTAAATATGCAACTATCTTATAAATTAGGCTTTATATTTTCTGTATGCGTGCTCGTATCTGCGTGCTCGTTTTCTAAATCTAAAACGTCTAATAGTGGTGGGGCAATCGTGCGCGATGAACCACCAAGCCCTTATGGAAACCCAAAACAATACAAAGTTTTAGGTAAATCTTATAACGTTATGGAATCATCTAAAGGCTATAAAGAAAAAGGGCTGGCATCGTGGTATGGTAAAGATTTTCATGGTAAACGCACCTCAAGTGGGACTCCTTACAATATGCATTCCTACTCAGCGGCGCATAAAACCTTGCCCATCCCATCCTATGTTCAAGTAACTAATTTAGATAATGGGAAGCGTTTGATTTTACGCGTTGATGATCGTGGTCCATTTAAATCTGGACGCATTATTGATTTATCTTTCTTAGCTGCAAAAGAGCTTGGAGTTGTTGCCCAAGGCGTTGCACGGGTTGAGGTTGTCGCACTCGCTCCATATCAAAACCTTACCAAAAAACGTAGTGCCCCAACCGTACAAGTAGCGGCATCAGCGGCTAATAATAAGCCTTCTGCCGCACCAATACCCATGCAAACACTGTCCAATAATGCGCCCGCATATTGGATTCAAGTTGGTGCTTTTGGGGAGCATAAAAATGCACAGTATTTAGTGTATAAATTAAATGATAATCATCCTGCTAAAATTCAAAGCGCGCAAAATATCCACCGCGTTTTAGTAGGACCTTATGCAACTGCCGCTCAAAGTGAACAAATACGCAAGCAGCTTAGTGAACAAGGGTTTGATGCGCCTAAGATTATGCGTCAATAATCGTTTTATAAGTATGTTGTTAAATTTATATATTTAATATTAATCAGATTTTTTAAAAATAATAAGCAAGATAATAGGCGAAATAATGAGTAAAATAATCAACAAAACCATCAGTAAAAAAATACATAACACAATGTTTATATTATTAAAAATAAGCCTCTTAGGATATTTGCTGATAAACCCTGCAGTATACGCCGATGAGCCTTTAACTTTACCCGTCAAAGGCTGGTTGCTAATGGAGGCGAAAACAGGATCTATTCTGGCGCAATCAAATGGGTATAGTTTACTTGAGCCTGCAAGTATTACTAAAATAATGAGCTCTTATATTGTTGCCCAAGCAATCGAAAAACAAGAGATTGCCTTAACTGATAAAGTAATTATCTCCAATTATGCCCGCTCTCAAGAAGGCTCACGCATGTTTGTTGAAAAAAACAGTGCGGTCTCGGTGTTAGATTTAATGCGCGGCATGATTATCCATTCAGGCAATGACTCAACGGTTGCTTTAAGCGAACATGTTGCAGGAACTGAGGCTCAATTTGTAGTGCGAATGAATGCTATGGCTGTGCAGATGGGTTTAAAAAACACACATTTTAAAAATTCAACAGGTCTACCAGCTAATGGTCATTTAACCAATGCGTATGATATTGCTTTATTATCACGCCATTTAATTTATGATCATCCTGATATTTATAAAATATATGCCGAGAAAACTTTTACGTGGAATAAAATCACGCAGCCTAATCGGAATCAATTATTATTTACTGATCCAAGTGTTGATGGAATTAAAACAGGGCATACAAGTGCTGCAGGCTATTGCTTAGTCTCAAGTAGTGTCCGCGATAATTTCAGATTAATTGCGGTTGTCTTAGGTGGGGCAAAAGAAAAGGATCGCTACGATGCATCTAAAGCACTGCTAGATTTTGGTTACCGCGAATTTATTCGCCAAAAAATATACACTAAAGAAGAGATTATTGCCAATATTTCCTTAAGAGAAGGCACGGCAAATACTTTAGCAGTAGGCTTACCTGAAGATTTAGAGCTAACTTTTAAAAAGGGTCGTTATCAAGATATTACTGCTCAAGTTAAATATAATATTATTACAGCACCTGTCAAAAAAGGCACTGTTGTTGGTGATTTAATCTTTACTTTAGATGCTAAAGTTTTGCTCAGCATTCCTGTTGTTGCGTTGCAATCAGTTGAAAAAACAAACTTTGTTTTTGTATTTTTAAGTAGATTAAAACAACGCTCTATAGCTAAATTTAATGATTTAGTTATATTGAAAAAATAATTGCTTAAAAAATATGCCCAAATGCAGCACTTGTCTGCCCACTTTGTAGGAGCCACAGATACTCCCGATGCTTATGGAAATAATGTTATTGATCATATGGTTACTTTTTAAATAAAGAGGAGAATAGAGTGAATGAGTTAAATTATTT